>CAZJKS010000049.1:0-8723 GCA_964546695.1 uncultured Muribaculaceae bacterium
ACTTAAGTTTAGGTATTTTTTTACCATAGTTCTAGCTTAAGTAATAAATATCAATAAAAATTAGAAAAATATTTTGTTTAGTAGATACACCTATTTTAGATTGACATTTCAATAGTTTTATAAAATTTTACCTAAAATCAAAGAGATATACTGATAATTATTTTCAAAAAGACACTTATTATTCACAGTGTCTTTTATATAGTATTTAAATATAACTATTTAATTTATCTAGAGTATCTTTATACTCATCATCTTTCAAAACATAACTAATAATTTATAAATAGCTCCCATATCTATTAATATCTACACATAAGTAATGGCTTGTTTAATATTATAATAAGGTTAGTAAAAAATTTTATTAACTTTCATTACTTGTATTATTACCTATTATTTTAACAACACCTGATGTTTCAACTGTCTTAGTAGCTAATTCTTTAATCTCTACATAAGCTTTGTCTATTTTTTCTTGCAATGATTTACTATTAGTTCTTTCTTTATCTAGTTCTTCTTGTAATGAAGCTATTCTATCCTCTTGTCTATCTATTTTATTTTGATAATCTCTTTTTAGAAGTTCTATTTCATACTTATGCTCTTTTTCAAGCTCTGTTGTTACTTCTTTTTTACCACGATTATACTCTTTTTCTAGTTCATTATTAAAAGCATTTACTTTAGTTTCTAAATCTTTTAAATAAGCCTCTTTTTCTTTAGCTTCACTTAATAGTTTTTTAGCTTCTTCTTCCATTAGAGTTAAGGCAGTCTCTCTTTTCTTTTTTTCATCTTCAAAATTATTGTTACTAATTTCTCTATCTCTTTTAGTTTTATAATTATATTCTTCTATTTCTCTATCACGTTCTAATTTTAAATTTTTAGCTTTTAAATCATATTCTTTTTGTAAATCTTCTTGTTTTTGCTTGAACTCAGTTTCTAAAGCTTTTATTTTTTCTTCTAATTCTAAAGTTTTCTTTTTCTTATCTATTTCTATTGATGCCATTAAATCTTTTTCAGAGTTAACAACCAAAGTAAGATTATTTAATTCTTTTTCAACGCCATATAACTCTTTTAATTTCTCTTCTTCTGAGTTGATAGCTAGTTCTAAATCTTTAAATTTATTAATTAGTTCATCTGAAAAGATATTTTTTTCAACATTTTCCTTAGATGATTTTATAGCTTTTTCAACTTTCTTTTCTTTTTCTTCCTTAACAGGATCAGACTTTGCTTTATTTGCATTTTTTTCTCTTTCTAAGGCCTTATTTAGAGCCTCTAATATTTCCGCCTTCGTATTCTTTAAAGTAATTTCTTCTTTTTTCATATTAAGTTCCTCCTTATAATTAAGCGTACCATATAAAAAATGTGCTCGTCAATCTATAAATTAACAATTTAAAAAAAAGCATAAGTATTCTATGCTCTTTCTAAAAATGACATATAACCTCTATATGCTTCATAAATATCTACTTTACTAGTAACTTCATATGGTGCATGCATAGATAAAACACCAACACCTGCATCTATTACTTTAACATCATAATTAGCAAGGATATAGGCAATAGTCCCACCACCACCGGCATCTACTTTACCAAGTTCAGATATTTGATAACTAATATTATCACTATCTAAAATATTTCTTAACTCGGCAATAAACTCAGCATCAGCATCATTACTACCACTCTTACCACGGGAACCAGTATATTTGCAAAATACTAATCCACGAGCTAGATATGATGAATTACGTTTATCCATAACACTAGCATATAAAGGATCATAAGCAGCATTAACATCACTAGATAACATTTTTGAATTAGATAAAACTCTTCTAATAGAAACAAAACTATCTTCCCCTAATAAATGACATATCTCTGCTACTGTATTTTCATAAAATCTTGATTCCATACCAGTTGATCCAACACTACCTATTTCTTCTTTATCAACTAAAATACAACATAAAGTTTTATCAGTAACATCAGCGTTTAATATAGCCATTAAAGAAGAATAAGCACAACTTCTATCATCTTGGCCATAAGATAAAACCATGCTTTTATCAAAGCCCATATCACGAGCACATCCTGCAGGGACTACTTCTATTTCACTAGATAAAAAGTCATCTTCAGATATATCATATTTTTCTTTTAATATAGAAAGCACATTAGCTTTAACACTATCTTTATCTACTCCTTTTAAAGGTATATTACCAATTAAAACATCTAAAGCTTCACCTTCTATTAACTTAGAAGCATCTTTTTTCATTTGTTCACTTGCTAAATGAGGAAGTAAATCAGTTATACAAAATACAGGGTCATCATCACTCTCACCTATATTAACATCAATCTTAGTACCATCCTTTTTAACAATTACACCATGTAAAGCTAGAGGAATAGTAGTCCATTGATACTTTTTGATACCTCCATAATAATGTGTATCTAAGTAAGCAAAATCATTATCTTCATATAAAGGATTAGCTTTTAAATCAAGTCTAGGAGAATCAATATGTGCTCCTAATATATTCATACCATTAATAATAGAATCTTTTCCTATTATAAAAAGTGCTACTGCTTTTCCTCTATTATCTGCATAAATCTTATCTCCTGTTTTTAGTGCTTTCTCATTTTTAATATAGTCTACAATATTATTAAAGCCTGCATCTTCAGCACGTCTAATAATCTCTTTATTACATTCTCTTTCTGTCTTAGAAACAGATAAAAACTCTTTATAATCTTCACCCATTTCAAATACTTTAGAAATTTCTACAGAATCATACTTTTTCCAAATATTTTCTTTCAATATAAATCATCCTTTCTATATTTAGTATACCATAAACTATTATCTTTTATTTATTAAGTTCTAATTTTATTTGTTCTTTATATACTTCAACTCCTGGTTGATTAAAGGGATTAACATTAAAAAGGTACGCACTATATGCTGCTGCTAAAAAGAAGAAAGAGGACTTATATCCTAATTATAACTTTTATTTAAAGATATTGGTTCTAGGGCTTTAAGAAATTCTAATTCAATAGCGGATCTAAAAGCTCTACCTTTATCTATAACTTCATTAATTGTATCACTATCAACATTTGCCCAAGAGAAATTAACATCATCTATTGGTAATTCTTTACTTTTTTGATTAGCATATTCCCTAATAAATTCTCTAATAGTACGACCATTACCTTCTCTAAAGGGATGAATATTTAAAAGTTCTACATAATAAGTTGCAAGAAAAGATGCAAAGGAGTATTTTGTTGTAATAGTATTTTCTTCATTATGCATCATATCTAAAGTATACTTTAAACGACTATCTATCTCATCTACTGGAGCAAAATAAGAGTTATTCTTTTCCATATAAACTGTTCTATATTGACCAGCAAAATAGTAGATATCTGAAAACAGATAAAAATGAATAGCCTTTAAATGATTGGTATCAAAATCCATCTCTATAGGGTTTTGATAAAGCTCTACTAGTTTTTCAAATGTTATTTCTGCATCTTTTAATTTAAGTTCATTTTTATCAGTAATACTAAGTTTATTTTTCAAAACATCTGTTCCCTCTATAAAATATTCATTCTATCTTCTAGAGTTTTCTTCCATATCCATCATTATTACTATTCTCCTTTTTTAAAACAAGTGTTTTTTCTTTATTGTTTAAAAGTTTATTACTTACTCTTTCTACAACACAATTAGGAACCTCTATAAAGTCCATTCTAAACGATGCTAACACGTCTTTAATTATTTTATTATTTACTTTACTCACCATAATTATTACCTCTTGATAATATAATATCATATTTGGTGAGATTTAATAACATTTTTTTATAAATGATAATATTTTATATCTTCTCTATATTCTTTTTCTACCATTTTTTCAAAAGATGTCCCCATACTAATTGGATAAGTACTAAATAATCCATCATAAACAATTACCCCTTCATATGGAAATAAAGAAGTAGTAATAATGCAAGGTATATCTTCATATGGAATAACTTCATCTATGTTAGAATTAAGACCTTTAATCATATAAACACGATCACTTGCAAGAAGAGCTGTATAGTCTTCTTCATATTTAGCAATGGTAAACATATCTCTAATACCATGTTTAAATTTACTTACTTTTTCCAAAGACTTATTATCTAATTTGTGAGGGTTATCTTTCAAATAATTATCTATAATCTTCTCTTTATTTTTAAATAAATATTCTATAATTGGCATTAAATTATTAGGATCTAAATTCTCTTGTTTATATATTTTCTTAATATTAGTATTTACATGATATTTATTATTAACATATTCTAATAATGAAAAATATAAATTATAAAAACCTTTAGCAACATCATCTCCTAAACAAGCATTATTTTGTTTAATATAGTTTTTGTATTTTTTCTCTTCATATTCTTCGTTTTCTTTAAGTTTTTCTTTATATTCTCTAGGACACATTCCATTTAAAGCTCCTGATGGCATCTCATCCATAGCTTTATCCATAAGTATAAAGAAATCTTTTAAATCAACATTTTTCAAAGCAGGAACATTGCTAATAGATTCTTTTAATGAGTCTCTTTCTTTATTTAATAGAGCATATACTCTAATAGATTCTAAAGCAGTAAAACCAAAGAATGGTAAGGACATTAATTCATTATAAAATTTTTTAACTGTTTTATTATCAAAGTTAAAATCATCATAAAATATATTTATATATTGGTTAAGATTAAATTCTTGGCTACCAGCTATACCATATTGTTCTCTTGATTTATCTAATTCCTCTTCCCAATAATAATAACTAGCAAATAAACAAATAGGCATATTTTTCTTAAACTCTTCTATGTATTTATCATATATCATAATATAGTACTTAAATAACTTATTATTAAATACATGATTAAAGACTATTTTTGTATCTATATTAAATAAGGAAGAAGCAAGTTCTATTAAAGGATAAGCATAAAAATTTCCCATAACCTTACAAAAACCAACTAAGAATTCATTAAGTTTTGTCTTTTCCTTTACATCTTTCATATTAGCTTTTTTTAAGGCAAGTAAAATATTATCTTTAAATTCATCTGCTAATAGGTAACTTTTTGTAGAAAAATCATAAGTAATTAACATCTTAGTACTTAAAGTGCTTTGTTCAAATTCATATTTTTTATCATTACTATCAACAGTACTATTAGAAATTTTCTTCAAGAACATAAGTTCCCTATAAGTACATATGTCTATTATGTTCTTGTAATCACCATAAAACTTTTTTATTTCTTCAAACATCTTTTTCTTCGTTATTTTATCATAATCTTTAAAGTCCTCATAAAGTCTGCTATATAAATCAAAAATAAATTTTTTTTCTAAATCATCTCTATATACATTCATAAAAAATCACCTCTTATATAATATATCTATATCAACATAGCCATCAATACCATCGATAATTCCATCTTCACATAATTGCCACATCATATAATCATCTTCGTAATCTGTTTCATCTGTATAATGGGCAAGCCATACTGTATTAGTATTGTATTTCCAAATATAATTTAAATAATTTTTACTACCATAAAGCATTGTTTCATATCCTGCATCTTCTAAAGTAGAGAAATAAGACTCAGCTACTTCATTTAATTCATATAAACTTAAGTTCATATTATTAAATGATGAAAATGATTCGAAATCAAACGCAACAGGTAAAGTAATATCATAATCTTTTATCTGTTTTATAACCCACTTAGCTTGTTTTTTTGCTTCTTTAACGCTATCAGCATAAGAATAAAAATATATTCCTACATCTAAATCATTCTCTAAAGCTTCTTCTATATTCCTTTCAAAATATGAATCAAGAACATAATCACCACCTACCCCATACTGATATCCTACTCTAATCATTACAAACTCTACTCCAGCTGCTTTTACTTTGGAATAATCAACCTCTCCTTGCCATTTAGAAACATCTATTCCTATAGAGGTATGTTTATTTTTATGTTCATCTACTATATCATTAAAATCAGTATAGGTTACCTCTTCATCTATATCTTCCTCTTCTTCTGTTGATTCTTGAGGTTCATATACATATAAAGTAAAGTCAACACTTTCAGTATTTCCACTACTATCAACAGCTTCAAAAACTAAATCATATTCGCCTGTTGTATTTAAATCATAATCTCCTACAATTTTACAACTAGGATTACTATCATAATTATCAACACAAATTATTTCGTTTTCTAAATCCATTTCTGTTCCAACACTTACGCTATAACTATTAGATAACCAAACTAAAGGTTCTTCTAAATCTTTTACTTCAATTTCAAAAATACCTTTTCTTTTTTTATTATCACTATTCAAATAAATAAACTCAACTTCTACTGTCCCTAATTCTGTAGTATCTATTGTTGTATTTTTAATTATTTTACCTTCTATATTGTCAATAAAATCTTTTACTTTAATATCGCTATAAACATTAACAGTAAGATCATCTTTTAGGGTAAATGCACTATTATCTAAAACTACTCTATTATTAAAATATATTATCAAAGTAGTAACTAAAATAACAAGCACAACAACAGTTATAATAACTATTAACTTCTTTTTTTTCAAACAAATACCTCCTAAATCATTTTCTTGTTTTTATTATATCATCTTTTTCTAAATTTCCTACTAATAATGAGGAATTTACATTATGTTTTTTATAATTTTCTAAAACCTTTTCTTCATCATAATTAGCATAGCAATATTTACAAAAATGTTTACAAGAGTTATATACCCCTATATCAGCCATTTCTACACAATTACAAAGATTACCTTTTCTAATTCTACTTTTCTTAAATTTATTTTTACCGGTAAGCTTTTTAGCAAGTTCTATTCCTAAACAGTCTCCTTTAATAAAACCATACTCTACAAGATTTTCTTCTTCAAAACACGTTTGTACAGTCATATTATATTTACTTGCTATACTACTAAAATTAATTCCTATCATTTTAAAATCATCTTTAGTAAATGGTTTAACTTTCAAAATATGCATATTTTTTCTTACATTTTTATAATCATCTATAAAAGAGATTATAATATGTTTAACAAAACCATTAAGTAAACTGCAAAGTCTATCAAATGCTTTAATATGATAATCCAAATTATATCTGTCATTTAAAAATATAGGGTCATATCTAACATAGATATTATCACTACCTATTATTTTAGATATTTCTATAACACTTTCTATTATTTTATCTTTATCAAATATATTTACTTCGATATCTCTTTTATAAGGAGTAATAGTAACATTAAAAAGAATAGGCTTATCTATCTCTTTTAAGTAAGGAATAATAGGTCTAGGGTCTTTAGTACAAAAATAAATTAAATCTACATCTTCAAAATATATTCTACTAACTTGTTTACTATAGAAAGGATTTCTAACATCAACATATCCTTCTTTTAATCTATTCATAAACCATGTAGTATAAAAAGCTACTATATCACATCTACCGCTTACAAAAAGAATCATATTTATCACTACCTTAATCACTACTTTAACACATTTAATATTACGAAAGTTTGTAACTAACTTATTACATTTTATCTTGTTCTTGAAAAACTAATATGATACTATGTTTATAGGGAAACTTAACTATTGAGTACTTGCCTACTCTTAATAAGGAGGAGGCTTGATATTATGAGAAAAATAGACTTTTTAGTTACTGCTTTAATCATAATTATCTTCTTATTAATTGCCTTGCTTTTTGTAAAGTAAAGCTATATAAGAAAAGTACTCAATCGCAAGATTAAGTACCAAACCAAAATAAATTGGGGCAAGTACTCAACTAGGGTAAGTTAAGTATTCCCTTTTAATATTGTATAATTTTTTCTTACAATTATACTATATCATAATTATTACATTTGTGCAAATTTATTTTATAGAGATGATGGTAATATATTTACGAAAGTTCGTAACTAATTTATTACATTTTATCTTGTTCTTGAAAAACTAATATGATACTATGTTTATAAGGAACATTTCAATATGAGTGTCGTCTCCTTCTAGCTTATGAAAGGAGGCTTGAAAAATATGAAAATCAAAACTTTTATATTAAGACTTTTAAAGTCTCTTGCTTTTATTATTTTAAGCCTTGCCATATTGGTAACAGCCATTAAAATATAAAAACGACACTCTAATCATCATGACTAGAGTGTCAACCTCGTTTTTAGAGGCGACATTCACTTGACGAATTGAATTGTTCCTCTTTTTATAGTGTATGAAATTTCTTCTTACATATACATCATATCATAATTATTACATCTATGCAAATTTATTTTGATAGGGATGATGGCATTATATTTATGAAAATTTGTAACTAACTTATTACATTTTATCTTGTGCTTGAAAAACTAATATGATACTATGTTTATAGGGAAACTTAACTATTGAGTACTTGCCTACTCTTAATAAGGAGGAGGCTTGATATTATGAGAAAAATAGACTTTTTAGTTACTGCTTTAATCATAATTATCTTCTTATTAATTGCCTTGCTTTTTGTAAAGTAAAACTATATAAGAAAAGTACTCAATCTAACATAGATTAAGTACAAACCCAAATTCATAGGGGCAAGTACTCAACTCTGGCAAGTTAAGTCTTTCCCTTTTTTTATTGTATGAAAATTTCTCTTACATATACATCATATCATAATTATTACACTTATGCAAACGCATCTTCAGGATAAAAACATGAAATAAATTACAAATAGCGGAGAAAGTCTTATATTAAA
>CAZJKS010000050.1:0-8679 GCA_964546695.1 uncultured Muribaculaceae bacterium
ATAAAGATAATAGTTTTATCTTATAATTAAAGATTCAAAAAATCTTTCTTGAAATATCTGTTTAAATCTTTATTTGCAATTTGTCCTAAAAAAGTAATTTTATCATGATACTCTTTTTTTACTATATCTAAAATTAGCTTTTTAGTAGAAATATTTTTATGATTTCTAACAGTATCTTTACCAATAAAAACAATATTAATATTTGCTCTTTCTTTAAAAACTAAATTCAAAGCTTTGGCTAAAACTACAATCCCCTTTCTTTCTTCTAGGCTACCAACAAATAGCAAATTATTTTCCTTTTTTATTTTATTATCATAATAAAAGTCTACAATATTTGCGGGATTAGGAATAACTTTTATGTCCTTATTAGATATATTATATTCACTAATTACCATTTCCTTTAATATAGAAGAGCACGAAGTTAAAACATCGGCTTTTTTAAGCATTTGATTTTCCCATTTAAGCATTTCATTTTTTAAAACTCCAAATTCATTATTATTATATTTTAGCCATATTTTTAAAGGTGTATGTAAGCGAACAACTAAAGGAACTTTTCTATATTTTTCAAAATAAACAGTACTGGCACTCCAATCAGGTGTTTCAATTATATCTATTTTTTCTTCTCTCTGCATTTTTTTTAAAATGTCACATATTTTTTGACGATATTTTTTAGCACCACTTTTTGTCTCATAATTACCAATAAAAATTCTTGTTATGTAAACCCCATTAATAATCTCTTCTGAATCCTTCTTTAAAGATCTGGCAATAACATATACAGTATTACCATGCGATGCTAAATATTCAGCCATAATCTTTTGATATGTAGCAATACCGCCAAAATTAGTTTCATTAGGATATTCTTCATGAACAAAACATATTTTCATTAGTCTTACCTCTTTTTTCAATTTATAATTTTTAAAATTACAATTATTATTTTTTTATATATTACTTACCATTTTTAAATACTGAAAATTTAACTTCTAGCTAATTAGAAATATTTTTTCAGTTACGAATCTATATTATATTAATAAACCTTCTTTATAATTAATAATCTGCCTAAAACAAAGAAATCTAGATTTCCAACTATCATATTAAATATTTGTTTAGTATCAACATTTTTCTCATTTTAACCTCTTTATAAATCACCTTTATAAAAATATATTTTCATTGCCTCTTCACTATAAGTTGGTTTTGATATATCTATATCTAAGTAATTAGATATATAATAAATCAAATATTGACTTGCTACTAATAAATCATATTCACATAAAATACCATTATATCTACTTTCAATTACTAAATTCATATCTTTTTCTAAATATTTTAACAATTCTTCCTCATATTTAGTTATATTTTTTTGCCTAAAATAAATATTTTTCTTATCGCTTAAATGTTCATAATTAATAAATCTACCATGAGAAAAGTTCTTCTTCTCATGTACTAAACAACTAAATACCCCTGATTCTATTATTTTACTTTCTAAATCAGTACCGGCAGCACTTGTATAATCTCCTACAAAAATATTAAAGCAATTTTTTTCTTTAAAAAACTCTTCTATAAACTTTTTATTACTACTAAAATAATTATTAAAATATTTCTTCCAATAATTTAAAGAGTTTTTTATAAAATTATCAATATCTTCTAACCCTTTAACCTCAAAATATAATTTTAAGAATAAACTAGATGGTGCAAGTGTTCCTTCAAAAGATAAATATCCCCTTTCTTTACCTTTATTAGTGCCTGTTCTATAAGTTATAATATTATCTTTAGATATATTAGTTTTTGTTACTATTTTTCCTACTTCACCTTTAGTTATAATATATTTTAGTTTATTGTCTAGTGAAGAAGTACCAACAAATAAATCATTAGTAGTGCCTGAATAAGAAAATAAGAAAATGCTGTCAACTAGTGAATTATTTCTATAATATGCATCTCTTGGAAATAAAGAAATGGTATTATTTCCATATAATTCATTTATAACTTTAGAAGCAAAGATAGCAGCAGAAAATGACCCTCCAGTACCTAAAAATAAACTATTTTTAAAATTATGAAAATCAATTTCTTTTAGTTTTTTATAAGCATTACTGTTAATAGCATTTATTACTCTAACTTCTAAATTATTAACATTTATATTACATCTTTTAATTTTCTTTCTAACAGCAACTTCAAAGTCTTCACATGTACAAACATTATTTTTCTTTTTTATTTTATATAAAGAATTAATATGTCCTCTTGCCCCAAACTTTTTAACAACTTTTCTTGTTAGTTTAGTCGCTTTTTCATAGGTTTTATTAATAAAATCCTCATCTAAAAAGAAGTTGTTCTTAATATATTCACAAATAAAAGTTGCAAAGAACGCATCCCCTGCTCCAGTAGAATCAACTTCTACTTCAGGATTATCCAATGTTTTAGTTATTTTAATATTACTATATACAAAGTCAGATCCCATCTTTCCTCTAGTAACTATCAACATTTTTGGATTAAATAATTTATAAACATCACTTATACTTTTTAAGGAAAATCTCTTCTTTAAATAATCCTCAACTCGTTCATTTAAATTTATAATATCAAACTTATTATTTATCTTCTCTAGTATTTCTTTATCAGTATAATTATCAAGTTCAAAATACTGACCTAGATCTAGCATTTTTCTATTATTGCAATTATCTATAACTTTAACATTTTTATCATTTAAATTATCAAATACTAATATATCATCTTCCTTTTTACTTTTTAAAATATCATCTACATCAATTTTACTTTCTTCATACCACTTTTTTTCATTACATAGGGGACATCTCTTCTTAGATTTAAAATCCAGTTTGCCATCTTCTTCAAAATAAGATACATGAAAACATCTTGTTTTTAAGTCATCAATTATTTTTACATTACTAGTATCTACTCCTGTATCTTCTAAACTTTTTATGGCAACCTTTCCCATACAATCATTACCACATACTCCAAACACACTAGTATCTAAATTCATTTTACTAATATTGGCAATAATATTATGAGATGTCATCCCCCCGTTAACACCAATTAATTTGCCATTTTTATAATAATAATCTGTAACTAAATCTCCAATACTTACTACTCTCATCATATATTCCTTTCTAACCATTCAAATAAATACTTATCTTTAAAAGCATGAGAACAAAGATAATGATTATCATCTTTTATAACTCTTAACTCAATGTTTTTAGAACCTATTCCTTTTAATTTGTTATATGTAGTTATGCTTTCGTTAACATCTACTACATCATCTTTATCACCATGATATAACAACATGGGTTTATCTTTAATAAGTAATAAATTTTCTTTAATAGGTAACATTATCCCACCAGCGACTGATACAATACCTTTAAAAATATTAGGTCTTTCTATAATATAATTCCAAGCCCCATAACTTCCCATACTGCATCCAAGAATACAAATTCTTTTTTTATCATAATTATATCTTTCATATTCAATTTCTAAGATTTTAATAACATCTCTTAAATGATATTCCCAAAAATTATTATTTAAGCATTGGGGAGCGATTACAATATAAGGTATCTCTATTTTATTTAAATATTTAGGTAAAGCATACTTTTCTATATCTTTTATATTATCTCCCCGTTCACCTATTCCGTGTAAAAACAATAATACAGGCATTTTATCATTAATTTTATCAGGTGTATAAACAATATAATTAAAATTAATAGCATCAATTTTAATAAATCTTTCTTCTCTTTGCATATTGTCCTCCATTTAGTATATTTTTATCAAATATAAAGTTATTTATATTCTCTTGTAATTGATTTACAAAAATCCCAATATGATATCCATCTTGAAATGCATGATTAACTAATATAGAGAAATTTAAAAAATACCTATTTTCATTTTTTTCAAACTTATCCCAACATATTTTAGGCTTACTACTTTTTTCTTTAAAATCAATAGCATCTTTAAAATTACTAAACTTAATCCACGGTATATATGTAATATTTACTTTGTTACAATATTCTAACCCATCAATTCTATAGTAAGGTAAACAATTAGAAGCATCCTCAGTTGCTGAATTAAAAGTTAATATAAAATTATCAAAATTGCAATCAAACTTTACATACCTTGTAAAATTTAAATTGTTATTCTTATCTATTACTGTCATTGTTGCAGCAATATCATCAAATTTATATATCTTTTGCTCACCGTCAAAATTATCATATCCATATTTAAATTCTTCTATTTCATTCATTGTATAAAGTATCATATATACCATAGAACCATAGAAAGTAAAATTATGTTTTCTGGAATTATTAACTAAATTAGTAACTACACCAGTATATGGATCATCATATTTAGAAAATGTATTATAAGCTAAATTTCTACTCCAATTATTAACATCTATTATTTCTCTCATTTTACTAACCTCTTTCTATATTTAACTACTTCACTATTCTCGTTATATTCACCATTTTTCAATAAACATTCCAATATCTTTTTTCTGTTTAAGTCAAATACACCCAAAGAATCTTCATATGGATTTAAACTATTTGGATTTCTATAACTATAAGGACTAGGAAAATATAATCCTTGAATAAAATCGAAAAAATATCTATAATCTACAGCCCCATGATTAGGCATAAACATCTGATTAATTCTATTTACTCCTGGATACCTAACAACCATTATGTTATCAACATCAATATCAATATCATACAAAGAAGAAATAGCAAGTTGCATCGTTTTACCTGTTAATAAATTATCATCTAACAAAACATACTTCTTATCTTTATCTATTCCATATAATTTAATACTGCCATTTTCAAAAATATTAAAGTATCTTAAGTCAACTGACTGTTTCCTAGAATATCCTGTAACACTTTTATTAAATTTTAAAATAGATACATCTTCTATTCTAGAGTCTAGCATTTTCATTATTATGGGAAGTTCAATGCCTCCATAAGATAAACCACACATTCCTTTGTTATACATATCTTTATTCTTTCTTAGAGTTAAATAACATGTTATAAAGTTTTCAGCAAAATTATCTATTTCCCTATAGGCTCTAAAATCTTTAGAATAATTATTCTTTTCTACTGATTTTGTAAAAGATTCCCTAAATCTTCTTGTAAGTATTATTACTTCATTACATAAAGAAGAAATATCATTGTTGGTAATTACATAGTCTTTATTAAAGCTAATATTACACATTAAACTATCAGTTGTTATCAAATTTCTATATATTTGATAAATTAAGGTTTCACTTTTTAACCCATTTAAATTAATAAGTAAATTATAATCTACATTTTTACTGACTATTTGTTGATTTAATAAGATAAGCAAATAATTTCTAATATTATCAATTATTCCTAAAAGAAGTTTAACATTAGTAATATTGTCATAATCAATATTATTAGCAAGAGTATCTTTTGCCTCTTCAAAAAATACTTCATTATTATCTAGCCATTCAAGAGCCATATCTTTTGTTGTTATATCTTCATATGTATCTATATTATGAATCCTTTTTGAAAGAAAATAGTAATAAACTCTTGAACCCCTTAGTAAAAGATTATAATCATCAAACATTGCATAATACATAGTTTTATCATAACCTTTTGACCAAAACCTCTTTAAAGGATTCTCATCGTCTAAAATAGCCCATTCATACATAGGTATTTTTACGCTACCACTAGAAATATCATACAACCCATAAATACCTTCTACTAATTCAAACTTATTATTAATAGCAGAATTAAATATAGATATATTTTTATTTTTTTCTAAAGTCATCTGTTTTTCTATTTTAGAATAATCTTTCATATATTTATCTATTGTGGCATGTTCCAAACAAATTGTAGGTAATAATTTAACATGATTTAATAAATACAGTGTTGCTTCTATTCCTATTAATATATTGCCATCATTATCAATCACTGGAAAGCATTTATCTTTAGCTTTGCTAGTTTTAAGAACACTGAAACCTTCTTTACAATTTAACATTGAATAGTCATTACCAGTTTCATCTCCACAGTCTCCAATTCTTAACACTGAGTTTTGTGGTATTCCAATTATTCTTTCAGTTACTTCGACAGCTAAACTTTTTGTAGCAGTGCCTATTTGTAGAATTTGCTTTCCTTTATGAAGGCCTATAGTTAAATTTAAATTTTCAAAAGATTTATCTTTTAATAAATTATTAATTAAAGTTATTAACCAATTAACTGTATTTTCATCATCAGTTTTAATAGCTAGTCTGATATTAATAATATTGTTATTTTGGGAATCCTTTGAATATGTAATATTACAATACTTATCTAATTCTTTATTTTTAAGTACCTGTTTTATAACAATATCAAATTCACATAGGCTTTTTATATCTTCTTCTTTACTTATATATCTATTAACATCAAATATTGTTTTACTATCTTTATTTGTTAAAAAGAGCCTAGCTCCATCATTAGTAAGAGCATACATCTTTAATAATTGTTTATCAGTGATACCATATTTATCTTTTAAATCATAAATTATGTCTTCTAATAAATCATTTAGTCCTGTTTCTCCTCTACCAGTAATAAATACAATAGAAATATGCCTTTTAAGTATATTTGCTAGCATAGGTAAGACTCGTTTATCTATTTTAGTTGAATTATTTAGAGTCAAAGTTCCATCAATATCAAAGCAAACTGCATTATACTTCTGCCTTAAAGCTTCTTTATAGTTTTCCAATAATTCTTTATCTATCATAATGTGCCTCTTATAGAACTTTTCTTAAAGTTTTTATTGTTGGAAACTCTTCATTAATATCATTATTTTTATTAAAATATATACCTATACCACCATTCATTTTCCAATTATTTAAGTTTTTTATACTATCATCAATTAAAATTTCTCCATTGCTAGGTAAGTATATTTCGCTTTTCTTAACATGAGGAGGAGTAAATAATATTGGGACTATTATATTATGACTCCTTATAAATTCAACTTTCGCTTGCATTTCCATTAAAGTATGTATTTTGGTCAAAATAGATATATCTTTTCCTTTTTCTTGTCCTTCTAATATGCAGTTAATAGCATCATTGATAATCAAAGATTCATCTAATAATTGAAACCAGTCTATTTTCTTGAAAAACTCATCCCAACTAATATCATTATCTTTTTCTCTTCGCTCAATAACCCTATCTTCGCTATCTACTATAACGCCATCAAAATCAAGAAATATCTTTTCATTAAGCATGATATTATCACCTCTTGGTTATATAGTAGCATATATATAGGAAATATTTGGTCTTTATTATTTTTTGTTAATTTTAATTCTATTTAATTCAAAATGTCTTATTGTATTTCTAAGTTCACAGAAAGCAGTAACATAAATTTTATCATTGTATTTAAAAAACTGAATTGGATGTATATAACGTTCTTGCCATACTTGATTTAAATTTTTATATAAAATTAATATTTTACTTTTCTTACTTATCGCTTCTTTTAATAAAAAGTAAACTTCAGAATTATCTTCTACAGTATTTTCCAAAAAATACTTACTTTTTTCTTCTTCTATATCTTTTGTCTGTTTAACTTTATCAAGTAAATCTTTATATTCATCTAAAAATATATAGTTAGACTCTTTTAAAATTTCATAAATACTTCCCAGTAACTGAACATCATATTTATTAAATAAATTATATTGATATGTATAATTAATAATATAATAACCGCCACTTGGACCCATAAATGTCTCAATAGGAACTCCAGCACTTTCTAATTCTGCTTTATAATATCTAACCATTCTCTCAGTTATTCCTAATTTTTCTGAAAGTTCTTTTACTGTATATTTATTTCCTGTATTTAAATAATTAAGCATTAATATTGCATTAGAAATTTTTCCCATATATTATCACTCCTAATATTTATAAGTAATTAATGTTTATATAAATCATTTTTAGTATAACATAGTACTAACAAAAAAAGAAAAGAATTAACTATTATTTCCTTCTTTATAATAATATATACTTGGTTTTGCATTAATATTTAGATCCATTCATTAATATTCTTAAATATCTAGTACCTTCTTTAGATGTTTTTTGATATAAACGACTATCAACTATTTTACCATTATTTTTTTGTAAGTAGATAAAAATTCTAATGTATATCTATTTTTCAACCAATTTCTAATAACATCAGTAGTACGAGAATTATCACTCTTACCCTTTACAATATCAGAAATACAAATATAATCTTCATTATTATCTTATCATGAACAATCGAAATTTTAATATCTTTTACTGTTATAACATTATTTTTCATTATCTTTCTCCTTTATTTTTGTTATTGATAATGTATAACCAAAATATTCTAAAATTTTAATTAAAGTATTTATTTTAGGATGTTTTTTCTATTCTCAATAACTGCTATCATTTCTCTTACTACTCCTACTTCATCAGCCATTTTTTTGTTGACTAATATTTAATACGCCCCTTGATTTTATAAAATCACATATTAATTTGTATTCTAATTCCATTTCTGTCTAATTATACTATTTTTAATGCTTTAACATACATATATTATTAACTCGTTCTAGGTCATTAAAAAACATAAATTATTGACAAAGGTAAAAGATCTTAATTTAAAATAAATAATTATAAACATAAAAAGAAGTCGAAATTGACTCCTATTAATTAAGTTATTCCTTAATTATTCTCT
>CAZJKS010000051.1:0-7018 GCA_964546695.1 uncultured Muribaculaceae bacterium
TAGCTATGTACTAAGTTCTTTTTTATTACCCCTCGTAGTCATCTTGGAAGAAAAACTTCTTCTATTCCTATAAAATGCCATTACCTCTATAATATTATCAGATATATTATACCATTTTACCTGAACTTGATTTCTACAAGCTTCATATCTAGGATTATAATTAAGATTGCGAGACATGGGCTGTAATGTTAGTAAAGATACATGTAGTGATGATATCTCATCTTCTAAATGTTTTCTCATAATATAGTAAACTTCCTCTTTAGTTATAAAAATAAAATCTTCTACAACACCATATATAATCGCATCAACTTCATATTCTGACTTATTTCCTTGTAAAACAAAACGATTTACAAAAGCATTAATATATTTTTCATCATTAAGTTCCTTATTAATTTCATCAATCTCTTTTTGATACTTTTCTCGATAAAGAGAACTTGAAATTCGTGCTTTACCAGTACCATTTATTGTTCCATCACCATATTGATAATACAAGAATTTTTTTATTATATCTTCATCAATACCAATTTCTCTAAAAAACGAAATCAAAGTACCAATTGATTCAGTATGAACAGAGTTCTTAACACCTTTCTTTATACTAATACCTCTAACATAACCATTAATCTTAATATAGATATCTGCTTTTCTTTTAGATTTATTAACCCAGCATTCTATATAATCTTTATAATCAAGATAACCATATAACTTACTTAATAATTCTAAAAAATTAGGATAAACTCTCCCTACCTGCTTACCATTAAGATAAGTTGCAAACTCTTCTTCATTTTCATAACCTGTAATTTCTTTACTAAAAACCATCTTTTCCTCCTTTCATTAATATTATTAAAGAAAAAGTAATATTTTTTTCATTTTTTTTACTAAAAATGAGACAATAAATAACTTTATCATCTCATAACACTAATGGTTATATTATAAATAATGTCAGTACTTTTCTTCACCAACACTATTTTGACAAAAAACCTTTATAATAAGCTACTTTCCAAATATTTCATAATTGCATAAGCAGCATCTCTTCCTGATTTTGCAGCAAAAGCAACTGTACTATTAATAGCAGCTAAATCTCCTCCAGCAAATACCCCAACTCTTGAAGTATTCCCATCTTTATCTATTAATATTTTCCCATGTTTATCAAGCTCTAATCCTAAATTATTAACAACACTACTTTCAGGATAACTTCCTATTGCCATAATTACATAATCACAAGATAAATAATAGTTCGTTCCTTCAATATTAACAGGAGATAATCTATCATCATCATCTTTTTTCACAAGTTCTGTCCTAATTACTTCAATTTTCTCTACTTTATCATTACCATAAATACCAATAATATTACTTTGAAATAAGAACTCTATGCCCTCATTCCTAGCTTCCTTAATCTCTTTTTCTTCAGCAGGAGCCTCCACTTCACTCCTTCTATAAATAACATAAACCCTACTCGCACCTTTTCTTTTTATAGTACGAGAAACATCCATCGCCACATTTCCACAGCCAACAACTACAACAGCTTTACCTTCATAATCAGGATGATTATTAGACTCTAATAACTCATTACCACCATATACACCATCCAAATCTTCTCCAGGTATATTCATCTTACTAGTAAGATTAGCACCAAATCCTAAAAACACTGCATCATACTCATTCTCTAGAGTCCCTAAACTAAAATCTCTACCTATACTTTGATTTAACCTAACATCTACACCTAACCCTAAAATATTATCAATTACTTTTTCTAACAAAGTCTTATCTAATCTAAACTCTGGTATCCCATGATATAAAAGACCTCCTAAATAATTATGTCTCTCATAAATTGTTACACTATAACCATTACGTCTTAAAAAAGCAGCACAAGTTAACCCACTAGGTCCTCCTCCAACAATTGCAACTTTCCTATTTTTTAAAGGCAAACAACTAATAGTCCAATTATTATCCAATGCCATATCCCCAATAAAAGTCTCTATCTTACCAATTAAAACAGCATTGCTATCCTTAATCTTTCCTTTTACACATTTCCCTTCACACTGTTTACTCTTAGGACAAACTCTTCCACATATAGAAGGAATTACTGTAGTCTCAGATAACAATTGATAAGCTTCCCTATATTTTTCTTCTTTCACTAGTTTAATAAATCCCTTAATATCATTATTTAATGGACATCCTAACTGACAAGGTTTTCTAATACACTCCAAACACTCTTCTGTTATCATTTTTATATCATCACATTTTCCCATTTAGTTACCTCCATCTATCTTGTATTAAAATAATCAAAAAAAGACAAGAATTACTTCTCATCCTTTAATTCCATCATTGCCTTAGTTATTTCCTCTTCAATCTCAGGTAAAGCATTCTTACTTATATTTGATAAAACAACAAACTCTTTAACAGTATCTATTAATATCTTTCCCCAAATAATACCACTCCTCACTTTCAAATCATTAAACAAATCAGGAGTAATACTATCAAAGAAATAACCTATAACAACTCTATCTCTTGCAATAACCAATCTCTTATTAGTAACAGCAATAATACCTGTACTAGTAATATCTATTGGACTATCATTCTTCTGAGCATAAAAAGCATACCTAATTACTTCATTATCATGTAAATGTTCAAGCAATATCTTAGCATGTTTCTTTAATCTCCATCCGACAGTTAAAGGATACTTACTTTTAAAACTAGCAAGATTATTTCTTAAAATTTCTTGATTATTCATAAGTTCCTCTATTCATCAATAAAGCCATTATCAGCAAAGAAACTAACAGTTGTATCTTTATCTGTATATCCTTCTTGGATATCAACAATCTCATCATCTTGAACTATTAATAATAATGGTGTTCCATATCCTTCACTAAAGTAATCATCAGACTCAATTAAAGCAGCTTGTCCTTCATCATCTAACTCATCTGTATTTAGATAATTAATTTCAATACCATATTCATATACTATATTTCTAACAATAGGTTCCATTTGTTGACAATAAGTACATGTAGGTCTAGCAACATAAATAATAGAAGCTTCATCGCCTGCTTTAAGATCTAAATATTCATCAATATCAATCTCATTTAAATCTCCCTGCTCATCTTCTGAAATATCACTACTTGTAGAACTACTACTAGAACTACTACTGCTACTAGAGGTACTACTTTCACTATCATATGCCTCTAATTCTGATGAAAAATAACTAGCACCAAATACTATCACTAAAATTAAAATTACTATAGTAGCACTTTTAATCTTCTCAACTTTTTCTTTTTCCATAAACTTCTCCCTCCTGCCCATAATTATATCATTAAATTAAATAAAAATTAAGCATAATATATAAATTTCTTATAATTTTCACTTTCTTCTAACTAAATAATCATCATTTAACGATTTAACCATTATTTTAACCTCCTCTTCAAAATGCTCACTACTATCATTATTAATTACAAAGTCATAGAAATTATCTGGTAACGTATGAGGTTTTCTCATCTTAATTTGATAATATGTCTCATCATCAAATGAACTCTGATATTCAACTTTATCTCCTATAATATCAAGATAAACCTTAGCCACAAATCATTTAATTTATGCTTACTTAAAAAAACAAAAATAAATTTAACCTTTCTTTCATAGAGTATAAAGAAAGGAATGATACCAAAATGAAAATAGGACTTCCTAAAGCACTACTTTACTACTACTATGCTCCTCTTTGGAAAGCTTTCTTTAATGAATTAAATGTAGATATTATTGAAAGTAATGATACAACAGCCAAAACTCTAATACTAGGTAAAGAAAAAAGTATCGATGAATCATGTCTTGCTTTAAAAATTTATTTAGGACATATTGAAGAGTTAAAAGATAAATGTGATTATATCTTAGTACCAAGAATATTCTCTTTAACTAAATCTGAACAAGTATGCACTAATTTTAATGCTTTATATGACCTTGTAAGAAATACTTTCCCTGACATAAAGATATTAAATTATAATATTGATGTTAAACATCATCACAGTGAAAAAAATGGTTTTATCAAAATAGGAAAAGAACTTGGTTTTAGTATTATAGAATCTCTTAATGCTTATAACAAAGCTAAAAGAATTGAAGAAAATTATAAAAGACAAGAAGAGAAGAAAGTTAAAGAAGAATTAAGATGCAATAAGACAAAGATATTACTATTAGGTCATCCCTACATTTTAAATGATAATTTAATAGGTAAAAGTATTACCAACTATCTAAAAAAAAATAATATCTCTATTATTTACAGTTATCAAATACCTAAAGACTTAATAGAGTTTAACTGTAGTAAGATATCAAAAAAAATACATTTCACTATGAACAAAGAACAAATCGCTGCTTTTAATTATTTTAAAGACAAAGTAGACGGTACTATTATCTTAACCGCATTCCCTTGTGGACCAGATTCTCTATCTAATGAAATGATTATAAGAAAAAGAAAAAAGCATCCTACTCTTTTATTAACTTTTGAAGACTTAACTAATAATACAGCAGTTATAACAAGACTAGAGAGTTTCTTAGATATGTTAAAAGGAGGAATTCATCTATGAAACAATTAGTAGCATTCCCTCAACTAGGTAATTATTTTAATCCCATAAGAAAATTAATAATTAATACTACCCATCTAAAAGTAATAGAAATGCCAAAAATAACCAAAGAAACAATTACTTTAGGTTCTAAAAACTCCCCCGATACTGTATGTATACCTTTTAAATATAATCTAGGTAATTTTATTGAAGCTCTAGATAAAGGAGCGACTGTATTATTTCAAGCAGGTGGCGGTTGTAGATATAGATACTATGCTGAAGTCCAAGAGACTATTTTAAAAGATTTAGGATATGACTTTACAATGTATCAAATAATGGAAAAGGACCATTTAAGATTTAGTGAATTATATAATACCATGTTAAAGTTAAATCCCTATCTAACAAGAAGAAAACTTATAAAAGAAATAATAAGTACTCTTCTTTACATTTTTTATTTAGATAAAATAGATATTTATATTAGAAAAAATATAGGATTCGAAGTAAAAAAAGATAGTTTTAAAAATATTAAAGATAAATTTATTAAAAAAGCAAATAAAGAAAATAGTATTATAAAATTAAGCAAACTCTATCATAAAACTAAAAAAGAATTAAAAAAAATAAAAATAAACAAACCCAAAAATACAATAAAAGTAGGTATTATTGGAGAATTATATACTTCTATGGAACCTTTTTCGAACTATGAACTTGAAAAATTACTTGCAAATTTCAACATTGAAATAAAAAGATTTACTAATTTAAGTTATCTTCTATGGCAAAAAATGTTAATAGAAAAATATATGATGTTTAAAGTTAAAAAGTACTGCAAATATAATCTAGGAGCAGATGGATTAGATAATGTTTATAGAGTCTACTATCTAAAAAAGCATAAATATGATGGCATAATTCATATAAAACCTACAGGCTGTACCCCTGAAATAGGAGCAATGCCTATTATTATGAATATTGCTAAAGATAATAATATGCCAATTATATTTTTATCTTTTGATGAACAAACAGGTATAGAAGGATTAACTACAAGAATTGAGGCTTTTTATGATTTATTAAAACTTAAAAAGGAGGAAGAAAATGGAAGCAAGCTTAGGAATTGATATAGGTTCTATATCTACTAAGGGTGTAATAATAGATAATGACAATAATATACTAGCTTCTACCTATCTATGGACTGAAGGCAATCCTATTAAGGCAGTTAAAAAGGTTTTAAAAGATTTAGAAAAACAAATCAACAAAGATACTAAAATTACATCTATAGGAACAACTGGTTCAGCTAGAAAATTAATAGGTACTATGTTAGGGGCAACAAGTATAAAAAATGAAATAACTGCCCATGCTATAGGAACATTATCAAAATATCCTAATATTAGAACAATTCTAGAAATAGGAGGACAAGATTCAAAGATAATTTTACTAGATAATGGTATCGTTACAGACTATGCCATGAATACCCTATGTGCTGCAGGAACTGGTAGTTTTTTATCTAGCCAAGCAAAACGTTTAGGTTTAAAGGTAGAAGATTTTGGAAAGATTGCTTTAACTAGCAAAAAACCAACCAACATTGCTGCAAGATGTACAGTCTTTGCAGAAAGTGATTTAGTTCATAAAATACAGATGGGCTATAAAAGAAATGATATCATTTCAGGTCTTTGTTATAGTGTAGCATCTAACTATCTTAACAATGTTGGAAAAGGAAAAAAAATTGTAGGACCAATAATATTTCAAGGAGGAGTATCCAAAAATATTGGTGTAAAGAAAGCCTTCGAAGACTTACTAAAAGAAGATATTATAGTAGATGAAAACGGACATTTAATGGGGGCGATAGGTAGTGCTATTTTAGCAAGAAAAACAGGAATAAAAAAAGAGTTCAATTTCAAAGTAAAAGATGCTAACTTTGAAACATCAGGTATAGAATGTAAAGGTTGCCCTAATCATTGTGAAATTATCACGGTAAAAAAAGATAATAAAATATTAGACTACTGGGGTAATAGATGTAATAAAGGTGCGGCATTAACGATAAAAACTGACAATTTTTAAAATTGCCATACACAATAATTAATACCCAAATTTATAGCAAGTTCATCTTGAGTTAATTTTTTTCTTTTTCTAAATTCTCTTGATTCAATAGTATTATCACTAACTTCTGATAACAATACCATCCAAATTACATATATAAACATTAGGTAATACTTCTTTTATCAATTTTAAAACATTTTCATCTTTTTCATATCTTCTTCCAACAAGTATTCCTTCTATAAAACAACTAGGTATACCAAAAATGATAGCACTCTCCCTATCAGTAAAGAAATCATCTTTGTTTTTTCTTTGTTTTATAAACTTTTCATAATAATCAGGATTAATAAATTCTTTTACCTCCTCATCATTAATCAAATTAGGATTTAAAACATCACCATTTAACAATTCTTTTATATAAAGATTATTACCATTAAAAATAATACCTATCT
>CAZJKS010000051.1:7118-8361 GCA_964546695.1 uncultured Muribaculaceae bacterium
TTTAATAACAATATCTCTAGAATTTGGATTATTAATTTTTTCTTTAACAATTTCAATATATTTTTCTTTATTCATAAATACACCTTCTTTAAAACACTTTATCAATATCAACTAACTTCTTATCATCAAACTCTAATTTAAAAGTAGTACAATTAAATACATTATCATTTAAAATAACTTTATCATTAAATGTTACATATTTATTAGTTAAATCAACATCACACCACTGTTTTAAAAGCCATAGAATTGCAGAACCATGTGAAACAATAACAATTCTCTTATCTTTATATTTATCTACTACCTCCATTAAAGCTTTATATACTCTTTCTCTTACCTCTTTTTGACTCTCTCCATTACCAACTTTATAATTTTCATCATTATTTTGTCTTAATTCAAAACCACTTGGTAATTCATCCCAAGCATTAACCCCAAACTTTCTTTCTCCAAAAGCAGAATTAACTATTAAGTTTACATTATTAGCATTAGATATATATTTAGCAGTTGCCATCGCTCTTACATAATTACTAGAAATAACAACATCTATATTTTGAAGTTCCTTTTTCTTACTTATATTAGATGCCAGCTCTTCTCCTTCAATAGATAAAGGCATCTTCTCATTTTGTAACTGCAAACTTTCATTATTATAATCAATATTTATATCTTTTAAAGCCATAGAATGTCTCATTAAATAAATAGTCGTCATTAACATCACTTTCTTCCTACAAATAATTATATCACACCAAAAGAAAAACTATCTACATTTTCGTGATAGCTTTCTTAAGCACATTAGCATTATCAGCCTTTTCTATCTTCTATACATTCTAAAAAGATTAAAACAATTTTTACTTAACTTCTAACTCTATCGGACAGTGATCACTTCCAAAAACATCACTGTCAATTTTCATATCCTTTACACTACCTATAAATCTATTTGACACTAGAAAATAGTCAATTCTCCAACCAATATTCTTCTCTCTTGCTCTTCCCATATAACTCCACCAAGTATAGATATCTGTTTTATCTTTATAAAAATAACGATAAACATCAGTAAAGCCTCCATCTAAAAGTTTTGTAAAAGCATCACGTTCTTCAATAGTAAAACCAGCATTACCAACATTACCTTTAGGATTAGCAAGATCTATTTCTTTATGAGCAACATTAAAGTCTCCACAAACAATAACAGGTTTCTTCTTATCAAGACTCTGTAAATACTTAAGAAAATCTTCTTCCCAAGTCATTCGAT
>CAZJKS010000052.1:0-5396 GCA_964546695.1 uncultured Muribaculaceae bacterium
ATGTTAGGTATCTGCCTATATATGCAATATTTTGTTTAAATGAACAATTATATTAGAAAGTAGTGCTTAAATATGTGGGATAAGAAAGATTTAGAAGAAAAATTAAAATACTTAAATGAACTATCTAAAAACACAACTGATAAAAAAAGAAGATATGAAATATTTTGTAATAAATATTTAATAATAGAAATGTTAGAATTACTTGAAGGAAAGAAGGTAACTATAAATAGTGCCCTATCATCATTAACTAGAAAATTATCTTTAATAAAAGAAAAAAGAAAATATAGTAATTATGAATGTCTAAGTTTTGATGACTTAGCAGATGATTTAAACTTTTCTTTTGAATTATGTAAAAATATAGCATTATCAGTACCTTTTGATAAAACAGAGACTGATAAAGTTCTATCTAAAGAAGAGTGTATAAATGAAGTTATAACTTTCGCTATTACCTTACCTGATAAAGAATTAAGAAGTGATATTATTAGTACTGTAAAAGATGACAAAAATATTTATATTTTTAATAATCCTAGAGATTCTTTTCATCTAGCAGATAATTATGTTCTTTCTATATTTAAAGAGTCATATATTGCATCTCCATTAATGCCAGATATTTTATTACATGAATGCATTCATACAGTAGATAAAAAAAGAAATAGATATTTTATAGAGAATTATCCATATAGTTATGAAGTACCTAGTTATACTTTACAACTATATCAAAACTTCAAGGAAGGTAATCTTAATTTTCTAAATGAACTTATAGCAATTTCAAAAACAACACTATTACTTGCTTGTAAAGGAAGTGGTATGCCTTATTCAAATAAGATGATAGAAAGTCTAAATTCTAGTGATATTATTAATAAAACAGATAATATAATTGAAAGATTATTGACAATAAAAAGTATTTTAATTGCGACCATCTTTACTAAGAAAATATTAGATAATGAAGAAGAAGGATTAAAGGAATATAAAGAAATGTTAAATACAAGATTTTCTAAGGATAGAATTCCTGATTATAGTAGATGGGGAATTACTAATGAAGTTATAATAGATTATAGTAAAAATTTAACTAATTATTTTAGTGAATATCAAAAAGAAAGAGGAGGAAAAAGTATATGAAAAAAGTATTATTAACAATAATAGATGGTTTTGGTTATAGAGAAGAAAAGAAAGGTAATGCTATTATTGCCGCTAACCCAGAAAATATTATAAATTTATGGGAGGAATATCCTCATACTACTTTGGAAGCAAGTGGTGAAGCAGTAGGACTTCCTGCAGGACAAATGGGTAATAGTGAAGTAGGACATTTAAATATTGGAGCAGGAAGAGTTGTTGACCAACCTCTTATGCAAATTAATCATGCGATAGAAGATGGTAGTTTCTTTAAAAATAAAGTCTTATTAGATATCATTAATCACTGTAAAGAAAATAATTCAAGTCTTCATTTATTTGGCTTATTAAGTGATGGAGGAGTTCATTCTCATATTAATCATTTCTTTGCAATGTTAGAATTATGTAAAAAAGAAAACTTTCATAATGTCTATGTTCATGCTTTTCTAGATGGTAGAGATACATTACCTGATGTCGCCCTTAAATTTCTAGACGAATTAACTAATAAATTAAATGAATTAGGATTTGGTAAATTAGCAGATATTTCTGGAAGATATTATTCTATGGATAGAGAAAGAATGTGGAATGTAACTAAGAAATATTATGATTTATTAGTACATGGAGAGGGCCCTAAAATAGATTCATATAAAGATTATATAGAAGAGTCTTATAAGAAAAATATCTTTGATGAGTTCATAGTTCCTGCTAAATTAATAGATGATGGAACCCTTAAAGAAAATGATGGTATGGTAATTCTTAACTTTAGACCAGACCGTATTACCCAAACATTCACCGCTCTTACTAATAAAGACTTTAAAGATTTTCCAAGAGTAGATTTTAAAAATGTAAAACTAGTAACGATGATGACTTCAGAACATACAGTTATCGCTACACCTGCTTTTTCTCCAATGCATCTAACTAATACATTAGGAGAATATGCTGCATCAAAGGGATTAAAAATATTAAGAATAGCAGAAGCTAGTAAATATCCCCATGTTACTTACTTCTTTGATGGCGGAGAAGAAAAAGATATTCCTAATACCGATAAAATAATTGTACCAAGAAAAGATGTAGCAACTTATGATATGTATCCTGCTATGAGTGCTTATGAAGTAACAGATAAACTAATAGAAGTTATGGATAAATATGATTTAATCATCCTAAACTTTGCTAACTGTGATATGGTAGGACATACTGGTAAATTTGATAAAGTTGTTGAAGCTGTAAAGGCAGTTAATGAAAATATTGGTAGACTATATGAAGCAAGTAAGGAAAAAGATTTTACAATGTTTATAACAGCAGATCATGGTAACTCTGAAATTATGGAAGACGATAAAGGAGAAGTTATAACTGCTCACACAACTAGTCCTGTTCCATTTATTATTACAGACCATAATATAAAAGAAATAAAAACAGGTAAATTAGGAGATATCGCTCCTACAATACTAAAATATATGGATATAGAAAAACCAGACGAAATGACTGGTAATAACTTGATTTAGGTAGTTAAATAAGACCTACTATAAGTAGAAGGGTTTAATTATGACAGATGAAGAACTAAAATCATATGAAGATAAGTTATTAGAGTTAAAAGTAAGTAGGGGAAAGTTAATCAGACAAAGAAGAAAACTACTTGAAGATGATAATGTGAAAAAATATCTCGCTATAGCAGAAGAACTTGACTCATCTACTAAAGAAGCAATGGCTTTACAAGGTATAATATTAGAAGAACAACAACAAAGATGTCCTCATCCCGCTTGGTATTTTGAAGATGGTTTTACTGATAGACACGAAGGTAGAACCTATTGGACTTGTAAATGTGTTGCTTGTGGTAAAAGATTAGAGGAAGTTCGTAGTAGAGAATATCCAAATGATAGAGTTATATGGGATGAATGTATTATGGGAGATCCTACTGAAGTAAACTATCTTATAAAGAGGTAGCAGATAAATGGATTAAATTTATGGAAGATTTTCCACAAGAAGATAAATCTATAGAAGAAAAAGATAGAGCCTTTACTAAAATGATGAATCCTAGTAGAGTAAAGTAACCAGAAATGGTTATTTTTAAGTTGATAAAAAATCCTTAATATGATAGTATAAGAGCAATTTATGAATATGGGAGTGATTATTTTGGAAACAGATATTAATATAAAAGTAACTACCTTTTTTAAAGAGCATAAATTAGATGAAATTACATCTGAAAATGTAAAAGAATATTTTAATGATATAAATGAAACTAATCAATATGGAGGCTTATTGCATGCTGCTGTTCAAAATAAATTTTCTGAAGCTAAAACTTTAAAATTCATAGATACATTATTACAAAGTGGTGTTGATGTTAATTTAAAGGGTGCAAGTACTGGCTATAGTTTTATTCACTTAGCACTTTATGGGTATACAAAAGATGAAGAAGATTACTCATATTCAACTGAATTTATTGTTAAATTAATTTCTTTAGCCAAAAAATATAATTTTGATGTTAATATCAAAGATTATGATGGTGATAGTTTGATTCATACTGCTATTGCTAGTGAAACATATACTGGAGATACTGTAGTTTTAATTGATACCTTAGGTAATGAATATGATTTACAATGTAAAGATAATAACGGAAATAACATCTATGAAGCCTTAATTGCATATAAAAAAGAAGCAGAACAAGATAAAAACAAAATTTGGTATGATAGATTATCTAAGGAAGAAAAAATAATAAAATCTTATATAAAAAAAGATAATAAAGTAGTTAGAGAAGAGGTACAAACAATAAAGGAAAACTCTGTATTAGAAGAAATAGATAATAAAGAAAAACAGAGAATAGAAGAAGTTATAGAAGATGAAGAACAACAATTACTAAAAGCATCTTTAGAAGTATATGATACGCCACAAATAGAAGAAATTAAAGATATGAAAAAGCAGAATGATGTTAATAATGATGAATCAATTAATTATTTAAAAGCAAGTATGGAAACATTGATACCTAATCTGACTATAGAATATTTATTAGAAAATCATGCAACAATATTGAATAATAAAAAGAAACTTGCAACTTATCTTGAAAAACAAGATTTAAAAGTAAAAGAGAAGAATATTATTAAATTATTAGCTAATAAATTAGATTTATTATTAAAGGAAATAATTAATAATTATTTGAATGTTATTATGGAAAATCAAGAAAGAGAATATGTCGATAGACTAAAGAAGGTGTTGATAGAGTTTGGATATGAAGATGAATTGCAGTTGCTTGATGAAGTAATGTTAGAAACTCCAAAAGAAGAAATAACTTTAAGTGAAATTAGTGAATGTAAAACTATAAATGATTTAGAATCTTTAAAGGAAAAAGTAGAAAATATTACTAATGAAGATATTAAATTAAAGTTATTAGAGGAATTAAATAAAAAAGAAATAATATTTATAGAAAAAATGGAGTCTATAAAAGCTAAGATTAATCTAATAGAAACTTTAAGAAATATGAATATAATAAAAGAAAATAAAGAGCAAGGTATAGAGATATTTGATGAACTAGATTATTCAAATATTACAGTTGCTGAATTAATTTCTTTAGATACTAAGTTAACTGAACTAATAGAAAAAAATAAGAGTGTATTTTTACAAACTGTTGATAATAAAATAATTGAATTGTTGAATTTAGTATCTGCTGGAACAACTAGTGGGCTTTTAACAGATGAAGAGATATGGACTTTTATTGATTCTAAGTTAAGTGATAAAAGGAAAAGTAAGAAAGTAAAGGTATATTAAAATGCAAAAAAATAATTTTTCTTTAGTTGATAATGAATACAATGAATTATTCGAGATAATACAATATATTCTATCTACTAAACCATTGTTAACTTCAAATGAAGTATGTGCTTTAGTAGATAAAATTAACTCATACTATCTTTATAAAAGAAGTCATAATGAGAAAGTTGATAATTCATACTTTGAAAAAGTATTAGATGTATATGACAAATGTATAAATGAAAATGATAGATTTGATATTCTTTTGATGGTTAATAATAGAGAATCCTTTTCTAAATATGCTAAAAAATATTACAGTTTTTTTAAGAGGAAATTTCAAGAAACATTGTTTGTCGATTCTAGTACTATAGATGAACTTGATACTTTAGAAGATGTTGAAATGCGTTTTAATTATGATTATAAAGATAATAATTATCAGTTAAAGCTTGCTTTTTTTGATGATAATATAATATCATCAATCTACCAATTATTTTCAGAAGATATTAAATTTTTAGTTGACAATAAGATTGTTAAATATTATTCCAAATATT
>CAZJKS010000052.1:5496-8335 GCA_964546695.1 uncultured Muribaculaceae bacterium
AAATATTATTCCAAATATTTATGTAATATGAATTTTGAGATGTTAATAGAAACTTTTATTAATGTTTTAAAGCAAAATCATTCACAAGAAGAATTACAAATATTTTGGGACGTTTTTTCTGCTGCTTTGTATAAAAATAAGTGGAGTTTTCAGTATATTTATAATTTAATGGATAATAAAGAAGTTGCTGAAATGTTAATAAAGAGTCTAAAAAATCAATATATATGCTATAGCTTGTCTTCTTATTTTAATGATTTATTTAGAACTAAAGTTAAAGAGTACGATATTGGTGATGATGTTCCAAATGATTTGTTTTCTTTATCATATATGAATTCTTTAAATAGACTAGAGGCATTATCATTAAGAGAAAAAAAGAACAGTTATTTATATTTGAAATGCTTTCATATTTTTATAGAAGAGCTTGTATCTAATTATCAAGATAAAATGAGTGAAGATGAAATAGATAAGTTAGAAGCTTTGTTTCGAAGAATAATCAATCATAAGAATATTTTTGAAATATTATCAATAGATAATAAGAAATCACTTTATCACTATTATAAAACAAATAGACTTAATTTAGACATATCACTTAATTTCGAACTTATTAGAAATTATAATGCAAAACAATACCTAGAATTAAATTCGCTATATAATAGTAAAAGCAAAAAAAATCAAAATACAGGTACCTTTAATTATTATAATGATAACTTAATGATAATCTTATCACTTAATATATTAGGATATGATTTAACTAAAAAAATAATAAATAAAAATTTTGCACAATTAGATTATATTACTAGTTTTTTGAACGAGAAAACTTCTGATTATGTTGAAAAAATCAAACCTTTATTGTTTGATATTATTGATATAGTTTCTACTGAAAAAGAATATACACTAGATGCGTTCTTTTCCTGTTTTACTTTACTATATGAACAAGGTACCATTAAAATAACATTAACACGAATAAAGAATATTGTAAATTCTGTTTCTTGGGCTTTACTTCCAAATAATTTTAATATTGCAAATTATTTAGAAAAACTAAATTTTATTCATAAAGGATTACCTTTACATGAAAAAATAGAGGGGATTAAACTATATAATAGTTATAGGTTTAGAATATACTCATCAATTCCTGATATAAAAGGAGAAATCAATGATTGTAAATACCAAATGGTTGATATGCATAGTGAAGAAATAATATCTAATGGTATTGAAAAGTACATTGTAAAAGATATATCAATAAGTAGTTGTTTAACACCAGCAGGGCAAGCATCTAGTTGCCTAAGGTATGGTGCGATTAATCCTAATGGTAGATTTTTTAAAGTAACATATCAAGATAAAATAGTTGCCTATAGTTGGGTTTGGCGTTGTGGAGAAGTACTATGTTTCGATAATATAGAAGTAACAGAAAATTGTTATAAATTAGATAATCCTGAATATATAATTTATACTGCCTATAAAAATGCTGCAGAAACTATAAGAAAAATTACCAATGAAAAAGAAGACGAAGGTATTAAATTAGTAATAATAGGAAGAAACGATATTGATGTTTCCAATTCATTTATAGATAAATTAGAAAGAGTAAATGACTATACTGAAAACTTATTTAAACCTAATTCAAAAGATAATCTATATCTAAAAGATTCATCAAAAAAACAATTAATTTTATCTGGAAAATATAACAATGATTTGAAGACATATGATATAGAACCTATATATAAATGTAGAAGAAAAGAAATTAAAAGATTTAGTGATTTTGATAAAGAGTATCTGAGAAAAGAACTAAATTCTATCTATTTTGATTATTGTCTTGAAAATAATAATAGATATGAAGCGATAACTACTAATTATATAGATGGTTACTTAAATGAAGATTGGTTTGTAGGATATAAAGAAAATAATACTTATGATTTTTATTATAGAGGAAATGATGAGAGGTTATTTAAAGAAGCAAATGAAGATTTAAAAATATTTTCTGTACCTAACATTATAAAAACTCCTAAAGAAAATATAGATATATTATTAGATATCAAAAATTATCAGTTTAATATGGAGGAAATATTAACTTATTTGCAAAATGAAAAAAGACAACAATTTGTCTTAAAAGAAATATACTATACACATAATCCTAGATCTTTAGTAACATTTAGTAAAATATTAAAAGATAATGCTATTACTTCAGCAGAGTATGGAAAACATGGTGGAGGTGATGGTTGCAATGGCAAAAATTTTATTTCAGTAGCAAAAGTAAATAGTAGTGCTTATAATACTTATGCTGGCTCTCAAACGTTTATTTTAACTGATAATATTTGTGCCTTTGGAAAATCAGAAGTTGAGCAAAAAATATTTGCAAATAAATTTTTAGATTCAAGATATCCTCTTAGAAAACCAAATATAGTTGGAGAACTACATGTGTTAGATAAAATTAATTTAGATAAATCTATAGGAATATTTGTATCACAAAATAGAATTGATGAACTGGTGCAGATAGTTTATTTACAAGAATTATTTCAAAATGAAATACCATTGATTGAATTTGAAGATAATACTTATATTGATAAAGATGTAATTAAGAAATATTCCAAAGTGCTAAAATAAATTGATAAAGGTTAATGGTAGGATATTAACTACTAAAAAGAAGAATAAAAATATTGAATGAGTTATATTGTTATGGAACAACAATAGTTCACAGATTTGTGGAAAACCTAATAACCAGTATTTGGTTATTTTTCCCTCTTTAAAATAGAACTAATGTATTATATAATAAAGTAGTAAGGAGGAATTATTATGCAGCGAATTATTTTTCATATTGATGTTAATAATGCTTTTTTGTCTTGGA
>CAZJKS010000053.1:0-8081 GCA_964546695.1 uncultured Muribaculaceae bacterium
TTAACCTGTTTATTAATAAAATGCTGGATAACTAATAAAACTATACCAAGAATAATACCTATAAATGTGATTATATAGAAAGTACTAGTAATTGGTTCTAATATAGTGGCAGTATTTGCAAGTGTAGATACTTTACTACTTATTAATGATAGTAAACCATTAAATAATAAAGTAGATACTGCTACTGTTATTGATACAATACCTATATACTCTAAGAAGTTTTTCTTTTTAAAGCTACTTGCAAATAATAGTATTATAATACCAGCGATTATAATAAAAAGAGTAGTATGTAATTGTTCATCGTTACAAAATTTTATAATGTCGATTATTAATTGATTACCACTAGATTCATTTTCATCATTATTAGTATTTATACTGTCATTAATAATATCACTTGTATATGTTTGTAATTCTTCTATTTGTTCTTCTTCTAAATTAAGATTGTAAGTCTCATTTGCAGTAGTAATAAGTTCTTTTGTTTCTTCGCTTATTTCAAGTGTCCCATTATATAAATAAGCTTCAATTCCTTGCTGTAATATTTCATTAATATAATCTTTTGCTTCATCACTTTGTAGTATGGTGTCAATTTGTTCTTCGGTAATTCCATATTCGTTAGCATAATTATATATTTCTATTCCGTAGTCTGTGTTTTTTATTTCTTCAATAACTGTATCATAATCAATATTATCTAAGATTGTTCTTGTGGACTCTTTACTAGTAATACCTGTAATTGTGAGGATAGTGATGGTAATTATGACTACAATAAATAAAGAAATTGTAAGTAAGTAATTAATAAAAGTTCTCATAAATGCCTCCTTCTTTGCCATTATTATAGCACTCGTTTAGCAGTTTATAAATACTTATTTTTATGATATTATTAAATAGAAAGGAAGTTAGCTTGTTATGAATGATAAAATAAAAAGATATAATCCTGATATAAATAAAGGATTAACTAATAAACAAGTAGAGATGCGTATTTCTGATAATTTAGTTAATTTTAACACTGATGTTAAGACTAAAAGTGTTAAAGAAATAATTATAGAAAATTCATTTACTTTATTTAATATAATTAATATAGTGTTAGCTTTGGCAATTATATCTGTAGGTTCTTTTAAAAATTTGACTTTTATATTTATTGTTGTTTTAAATACCTTAATTAGTACAATACAAGAATTGAGATCTAAATATACTATTGATAAGTTATCGGTAATATCAGAACATAAAATTAAAGTAGTTAGAGAAAAAAGAGTATTTGAAGTGGACTTGGATGAAGTTGTTCTTGATGATATTGTTAAATTTACTAGTGGTAATCAAGTAGTTGTTGATTCTATAATAAGAGAAGGGGAAGTTTTGGTTAATGAGTCATTTATTACAGGGGAAGAAGAAAATATTTTAAAAAAAGAGGGTGATATGTTATTATCGGGTAGTTTTATTGTGAGTGGTAGTTGTGTATGTAGAGTAGAACATATTGGTTATGACAATTATACTGCTAAAATAAGTAGTGATACTAAATATATTAAAGAAGTATCTAGTGAGATTATGAGAAGTTTAAATAAAATTGTTAAAACAATTTCTTTTGTTATTGTTCCTTTGGGTATACTTTTGTTTGCAAGACAGATATTTTTGCCTGATAATACTTTTGATGCTGCTGTTGTTAATACTGTCGCTGCTCTTATTGGAATGATACCAGAGGGGTTAGTTCTGCTTACAAGTACAGTTTTTGCTGTTAGTGTTATAAGGTTATCTAAAAAAAGAGTGTTAGTACAGGATTTATATTGTATTGAAACATTAGCACGTGTTAATATTATTTGTCTTGATAAGACAGGAACTATTACTGAGGGAGTTATGGAAGTAAAAAATGTTATAACTAAAGATATGTCTGAAGTAGAATTAAAGGATTTACTTGGAAGTGTTGTTCATATTATAGATGATGATAATCCTACGGCAAAAGCGTTGAAGAGTACTTTTTATAATAAAAATATGATTGATTATGAAAAGATAGTACCATTTAATTCAACTACTAAATGTTCAGGATTAGTAATGAAAAATGATAAGGCGATATTTATAGGAGCTCCTGAGTTTTTACTTAAAGACTATAAAAAATATAAAGAAGAAGTAGATAGTTTTACAACTGAATCAAGAGTAGTGGCAGTGGTAGAGTATAGTAATTATAATAAGAAAAATGAAAAACAAAAATTATTAGGCTATGTTTTACTTCAAGATAAAATAAGAAAAGAAGCAGAGTCTACTATTAAATACTTTAAAGATCAAGGTGTTAAAGTTAAAATAATATCAGGTGATAATAAAAATACTGTTTTAAATATTGCTAAAAGAGCAGGGGTAGGAGATAATTTGAAGGCAATAGATTTATCTGCTTTAAAAAGTGAGGAAGAGATTAGAAACTCTGCTTTAAAATATGATGTTTTTGGTAGAGTTAAGCCTGAAGAAAAACATATTTTAATCAAAGCTTTAAAAGATGCTGGTAATACTGTTGCGATGACAGGTGATGGAGTTAATGACTGTCTTGCTTTAAAAGAAGCGGATTGTTCTATTGCTATGGCTAGTGGGACTGATGCTGCTAGGAGTGTTTCTCAACTTGTTTTATTAGACTCTAACTTTGATGCTATGCCTAGTGTTGTTTTAGAAGGGAGAAGAAGTATTAATAATTTAGAGAGGTCTGCTTCTTTGTTTTTAGTAAAAACTATTTATGCTGGGTTTCTTGCTTTTATCTTTCTTTTCTTAGAAGAATCATATCCTTTTATTCCAGTGCAACTTACTTTATCTAGTGTTGTAACTATTGGAATACCTTCATTTATATTAGCTTTAGAACCTAATAAAGATAGAGTAGAGGGTAATTTCTTAGCTAATGTTTTAAAAAAGGCTGCCCCTCCAGCTTTGGTTATTGTAATTAATATTGTTATTATTACTTTGTTTGGTAATTTGATAGGTTTAACTTACTCTAAAGTTTCAACTTTGTCTTTGACAATTACTTCTTATGTATCATTTATTCTTTTATATAAAGTATGTCAACCATTTAATAGAATTAGGTTAATTCTTTTTGCTTTAATGTTTTATCTGTTTATTTATTGTCTTTTAAATTTGACATCCTTATTCTCTATTGCTCATTTTGATTATTTAATGATATTTATTACTTTTATTTTAGTATTTATGTCGCATGAATTATATAAACTGTTTGAAATTCTTTTAAATAAATTTCTAAAAAAAATAAAACTATAATATTAATGCTTAATGCTCAATTTTTAGAGCATTTTTTTATTTTTGGTAAATTATTATTATAGGAGGTGATAACATAGTTAAAAATTATGGGTTTCAAAATGAATGGGATTTCTTTAATTATCTTAATGGTAAGAAAGTTTTTGAAGTGAATTCTATGTTTAAAGAATTTCTTTATGCTAATTTTCCTAATATTGATGATAATATGAAGATATCTTCTTATGTTAATCTTAATAAAGAAAAAGAAGATGTCTGGATTAAAGTTGGTAAAACAAAAAAATCTATTAGTATTAAAATGGGAAAAGAAAATACTGTTCATAATGAATATATTTATAACTTTACTGATTATCTTGCTAAGGAGAAAGTGCCTCTTAAGATTATTAATATAATATTAGAGTATTTCTTTGCTGATGGTACTTATAATGGTAGTGGGGTAAAACGACTAACTTTTACTGATTATAAATTAAAAATAAAAAGAAAAGTTAATAAAGTTAATAAATATTTTGCTAAGCATGAAGATTTACTTATTAAACTAATTAATCGCTTTGTAATAGGTAATACTGATATTTTGATTCATGGTACTGTTGATAGTTTTTCTTATATTACAAAAGATGAAATAATAAAGTTATTACTTGAATGTAAGGATGAGCCATCATCAACGATTCATTTTTCGAGGTTGATATTTTCGTCTAAGGGACGTAATAATCAAGTTACTAAATTTATAGTTCAAATTAAATGGTATAATATTGCCGATGATATTGCTAAGATAAGAAAAACTTACTAGCTTTTAGAACTAGTAAGTTTTGTTTTTTATAATGGCGGAGTAGGAGAGATTTGAACTCTCGCGCCAGTTGCCCGACCTACACCCTTAGCAGGGGCGCCTCTTCAGCCTCTTGAGTACTACTCCAAAATGCTTTTTCTTTGTCATTAGACATTTATAATATTACCCTAAAGAAATATAAATGTCAAGAAAAATAAAAGAAAAGTTCCCTTTCACGGGAACTTATAATTCTCTTTGGTGACCAGTACGGAATTCGAATCCGTGAATGCTACCGTGAAAGGGTAGTGTGTTAAGCCGCTTCACCAACTGGCCATATTTAGTTTAATGTCTTAGTAAAAACATAAAAAAAATAAATGGCGCCTCAACTAGGACTTGAACCTAGGACCCCTTGATTAACAGTCAAGTGCTCTAACCAACTGAGCTATTGAGGCATAACTAATTAATGGTGGGCCTGACAGGACTTGAACCTGTGACCCCTTGCTTATCAAGCAAGTGCTCTAACCGACTGAGCTACAGGCCCGAATAAATAGCACATTTACATTCTACAATAAATTGTTGAGAAATGCAAGCTTTTTCTTCAGCAATATTAGAATAGCAAATAACTTTTATTAAATCAAGTGTTTTTTTTAAAAATTTCATATAAATTTCACAAAAACCGTATAGATTACTATTTAGGAGGAATAAACTATGAAGAAGGTAGGGCTTTTTTTTAAAAAACACTGGAAAAAATTTTTAACGGCTATTATTATTATAGCCATAATTGCAGGAATTATTTATTTAAGTATTAGAGCTTATAATACTTATAAAGAAAACTTATTAAATGATCCTGCTTGGATAAGAGAGAATGTTAATTTTGTTTTGAATGATGAAGGAGTTTATGAAGTAGTCAAAGATGATGATATATCTATTTTTAGTGAAGATTATCAAAATATTATTGATGAGAAGATTGAAGCTTTAAAAGATAGTGCTGATTATACTTTAGAAGAACCATTATTGATTCATAATCCATATGGGACAGGTTCATTATCTTATTACTTATATTATACTGATAGTGATGCAGATTTAGAATATAAGATTGAGACTGATGGATATAGTGATTTTGAAAGAGAAATATCTCATAAAGATAGTAATGAATATCAGTTAATTGGCTTTGTAGCAGGGGAGACTAATACTTTAACGCTTACAAGTGGAGATTTAGAATATGAATTTACTATTACAACACCTGAATCTGAGGCTGATATTGATAATCAATTAGAAGTAGTTGATGGTGATAGTGATGAGGAGTTAAGTGATGGTCTTTATGCTGTTTTAGGTCATGATAAAAATTATAATTCTAATATTTATTTATATGATAATGAAGGGGTATTAAGAGAAGAGTTTGTCTTAGAGAGTTATAGGACTGATAGAATTATCTTTGATGATGATTATATGTATTATGCATATTCTAAAAAAGGTATAGTTAAAGTTAATGATTTAGGTAAAATAGAAGAATTTTATAGTATAGGTAATTATACAATGCATCATGATATGGTTTATGATGAAGATAATAATCGATTAGTAATATTAGTTAATGAAGATGATACTGATACTATCGAAGATATTATTATAACTCTTGATCTTGAAACTGGGGATGTTGAAAAGATAGTTGATATGAAAGATTTATTACCAGAGTTTTACTTAAATGCTGTTAAGCCTGAAGGTAAGAATACTTATGGTGGTTATGAACTTGATTGGATACACTTAAATAGTTTATCTTTAATAGGAGATGATATTGTTTTAAGTTCAAGAGAACTTAGTACGATAATTTATGTTAGTGATGCTTATACTAATCCTAGTGTTAAATATTTGTTAACAGATGAATCTGTTACTGAAGATACATCATATGATGATTTATTATATGAAAAAATAGGCGATTTTGTTTCTCAAGCAGGACAACATAGTATTACCTATTATACAGATGAGACTCTTGATGATGGGGAATATTATTTATATATGTTTAATAATAATTATCAGGGTGCTAGGACTAGACCTAACTTTGATTGGTCAAATTATCCTGGTACTGGTAGTTATGAAGAAGGAGATACATCTTATTTCTATCAATATAAAGTTAATGAAGAAGATGGTACTTATGAGTTAGTTAAGAGTTTTGAAATACCTTATTCGAGTATAGTAAGTGATGTTCAATTATTAGATGAAGATGGTAATATCGTAGTAGGTAGTGGTATGGATAATTCTTTTGGTGAATATGATAATGATGGAAATTTAATTAGGCAGTTTAATTACAATTCTAAGAAATATGCTTATCGTGTCTTTAAATATGAATTTAATAACTTATTTGATTAAAGTCTAGTGATAGACTTTTTTCTTTTTATCTGATAAAATAATACCGTATTTTGAAGGGAAGTGTGGTATTGATGAAAGGCACTGTTAAAGAAAAAGGAGAACTGTTAGATACATTATTTATTTTATTTAAAGACTTAAGTAAGAAAAAGATAAAGAACTATCTAAAGGATGGGGGAGTTTTAGTTAATGGTAAAGTTGTAACTAAGTATAATACAATTGTTAATGAAAATGATGTTATTGAACTTAGTAAGACTAATAAAACTCATAAGAAAAGTAATCTTGATATCATTTATGAAGATGAATATTTCTTTGTAATAAATAAACCTGCAGGTCTATTATCAATAAGTACTACTAAAGAAAAAGAAAAGACTGCCTATCACTTAGTTAGAGAGTTTGTTAAAAATAGAAAGAAGTCTGATAAAATATTTGTCTTACATCGCCTTGATAAAGATACATCAGGAGTTTTAGTCTTTGTAAAAGATAATACTCTAAAAAATCTTTTGCAAAATAATTGGGATAAGTATGTTAAAACAAGAGAATATATCGCTTTAGTAACGGGTAATGTTAAAGATGTAGAAGACTATACGTGTTACTTAAAAGAAATAGGTCCTGATAAAGTTGTTGTTACAAATAAAAAGGAAGGTAAGAAGGCTGTTACTACTATTAGAACAATCGATAGGAATAATAAATATTCTCTTGTTAAAGTTAATATTAAAACAGGAAGGCGTAATCAAATAAGGGTAGTTTTAAGTCATTTAGGGTGTCCTATAGTAGGTGATAAAAAGTATGGTGGGAATAAATCTAATCGTCTTTATTTGCACGCTAGTAAACTTTCTATAACTAATCCTCTTAATAACAAAAATTATACTTTTGAAAGTAGTGTTCCCTTATTATTTAAGAAGGTGTTTGTAAATGAAAAATAGAAATTATGTAGAACATAGTCTTATAACAAAATATCGTAAAGATATTTGGCGTAAATTTATGAAAGCAGTTAGAGATTATGAATTAGTAAATGAAAATGATCATATCGCTGTTTGTATATCTGGGGGAAAGGATTCAGTATTGCTTGCTAAATGTTTAGAAGAGTTACAAAAACATGGTAAGATTAACTTTAAAGTTTCATATATTGTTATGGATCCAGGATATAAGAAGGGGACTTTAAAAGTAATAAAAGATAATTTAGAAACTTTAGGAATTGATTATAAAATATTTAATTCTGATATCTTTTCTGTTGCTAATAAACTAGATAAAGATCATCCTTGTTATATGTGTGCTAGGATGAGAAGGGGTTTTTTATATAAGACTGCTAGAGATTTAGGTTGTAATAAAATTGCCTTAGGACATCACTTTGACGATGTGATTGAAACTGTTCTTTTGTCAATGTTTTATGGGGGAGAGTTTAAAACAATGTTACCTAAATTACATAGTACTAATTTCTTGGGGATGGAGCTTATTAGACCGTTATATTTAGTAAGAGAAGAATCTATTAAAAAATTTTGGCAATATAATGAGTACTCCTTTATAAACTGTGCTTGTAAATTTACAGAAAATAAAGATGTTAGTAATTCTAAACGTTTAGAAATTAAAGAGCTTTTAGCATCTCTTAGAGAGAAAAGTGGTGTTATAGATAATAATATTTTTAAAAGTACTGAAAAAGTTAATTTGGAGACGATTATAAGTTATCAAGATGATGATAAAGTTATTTCTTTTTTAGATCGTTATT
>CAZJKS010000054.1:0-8028 GCA_964546695.1 uncultured Muribaculaceae bacterium
GAAAATATGATTCGTCCTGCCATGCATTCAAGAACCACCACTTTAAGCACTTTGAGACAAAAGAAAAACTGTTTGGAAACCATTTTTGAATTGATGGATGTTCAATATGTTGAGAATATAAACTTTGATAACATCAAGGCAGTTAATACACTAATTTACAGAGTTCCCAAAAAATGGAAGGAAAGAAACCCAGGCAAACGATTGCTGGATGTTCTACTCCCAGAAAAAGTAGAACTAAATGATAACAGAGTTATGAGTGCCACCAACATCTGCAAATACCTGACTATCTTTCAAGAATTTTTGAAATATTGTAGAAAAGAACGACTTTTAAACGATGATATGGCAGATATTATCACGAAGCCGATTGTTAATAAGAATAAAAATAACTGGAAACCATTTACCAACGAGGACTTACTCCTTATCTTCAATCGTAAAACCTATTTTAAACGGTTTAAAAATGGAGATAATGCAAAATTCTGGATTCCCTTAATTAGTCTTTATTCTGGTGCTCGTTTAAACGAAATATGCCAAATCAGGCTTGAAGATATAAAAAATGATGATGGAATTGATTATTTTTGTATTGACGATGCTGGTGAAAATCAATCCGTTAAAAACTTTCCCTCTAAAAGAAGAGTTCCCATACATCCAATGCTGAAACAATTAGGATTGATCAAACAAATTGAACAACAGAGAAAACTGAAAAAGGAAAGATTGTTTGACTCGCTAACCTATTCAGAAAAAAACAGGTATGCTGGCATAATAAGTAAGGCTTTTAGATACTATCTTGATAACAAAATCAAACTAACAGATAACAAAAAAGTGTTTCATTCTTTCAGGCATACAGCACGAAGTCAATTTTGCGCTCTGGGAGTTAGCGAAGAAGATGTTAATATTCTTTGCGGATGGGAAGGAAAAGGAGCTGGTGCTAAAAATTATCTTCACCGAGATAGCCTCCCCATCAAAAAACTGTATAAATCACTTGCAAAGCTCAAATATCCTCAGTTAGAAGAGAAACTTATTGAGTGGTATTTATAGGTAATATTAAGGCATGGTATTACCAAGCCAATCTATTATAGATATAAGGAAAGTTTTGAGAAGTAGAACAGGCAGAGTATGGCCCTGCCTGTTCAGTTAAAAAGACTGTTTATTATTTCAAATCCAGTTTGGGCAAGCTATTAACAATCTTCATTGTTTTAATGCTGACTGTAATGATTGATAAAATCAAGTCCAGGATATAGCGCGGATTATTGTGTTCCCAACTCCAATCATTTGGGTCATTAGTGATACCACTATCTTTATCTGTCTTGACCTGGTATCTGTCCATAATCCATTCTATTGCGGATTTGCCATTGACTACATAATCATAAGCTTCTAATGGAATATTCTCTATGCGAATATAAGAATTATAGACCAAAACAGATTTATCAACATCTTTGCCATTTTTACCAAAGGTCAGCTTTTCCACACGGAAATTCCCGGTTTCTGCCCCGATAACCTTCACATCAGGATATGGCAGCACAGTTTCATAATTCAGATGTAATTCTGCCAGCTCACGACCCGCCTTGCTGAATGCCCAGAAATCAGCAGGAACATCCACCAATGGTATTCTCGGAAGCATTTTTTTCAAATCAGCCACAAATTGTTCCCGGTAATCTTGGGAATGGAGCAAACCATAGACATAGTAGAAAATATCTTCTTTGCTTACCTTGTGTCCATAACGTTCTCTACACAGATTCAAGATAAAATCAGTAATACCATCCCTGTGGACATAGTTTTCCTTACCCTGGTCAAAGAGAGTGCCGACATTTCCATCAATTTTTTCATAATAGTATAACGGGAAATATTGAGAATTGCTATTTAATTGTAAATCACCTATTTGATTTACAATTAAAGCTGAGAAATCTTTATTAGCACCAATTCCAGAAACACAAATACACATATTTTTGTGGTCAGGTGATGGAAAAATTTCTCCCCACTGTCCTATACGGTGAATCATTTTATCACCTTTATACAGATATTGTTTAGAGAATGGTCTATATACTGAGAAGACTATTTTTTCTTCTTCATAATTAGCATAATTTCCTCTTTGTAAATGAGAGATAAGGCTACTACTCCAACTAATTTTGGTTTTATCGTATGATATAATATTTTCTAATTTTGCTGTTTTATTTACATTTTTTATATCAACCCAGTGTTTTACTTCTTTATTATAAAAATCTACAATATTTTGAGAATTTGTTTTCAATTTATCTTTTGAATAATTATAAACCCATGCATCTCTATTTGTATTAACGCCCAAAGAATTTAATGTAAAAACACTTTTGCTCTGATGATTGAACTTTTTATCTGGTTCAATAGGTATAAAAGCCCCAAACAAATCACTTCTCTGGTTTAACCAATCATTGTGTTCATTGGGTTTTAAGACTTTCCAATCTATTTCAGAATTACTGATATCTTTGAACTGTTTTAAGATTTCAAATTTTTCAGTTCTTTTCAGATAATCACCAATATCGTGGTAATAAATGATTGCTTTGTCTGTCTGCTGTTTGGGTTTCTTCACAAGTATTGTAATGGCAACACCTGTCATAATATCAAAGACATTCTGCCCTTCTTTGGCTGATGCATCTTTTGATTTTCCTCTAATAGCCCCGCGCAAGTTAAACACATAGATAGAACTAAACTCTTTTTCCAAACACCTTCTAAAACCATCCATACTATTATTATCTAACCAGATACCATTTGTGATAAAACCAATTATTCCACCATTTTCCTCATCAAGTCTATCAGATGACCAGCGGAATGCTTTGATATAAGTATCATATATTTTGTTTTTATTTGCGGCTTTGGAGTATTTGACATAAGTTTCTTCAACTCTGCCATCTAATTTAGGGTATTTCTGATTTTGGGCATTGTCATTGGCGTTTTTCTGACCTACGGAATAAGGAGGATTGCCGATAATCACTTGGACAGGGAGTTCTTTCTGCTCCATTACGCGTTCGGAGTTTTGCAGAAGCATATCTGAGAAGAGTTCATCAGCATTATCAGATTCACCTAATTGGAAAGTATCGGTCAGACATATACCATTGAAAGTTTTATAGCCATTTTCAAGACCGACAGCATCGTGATAAGCGTTTTCAATGTTTATTGATGATATATAATAAGCCAGCAATACAATTTCATTGGCATGTAATTCCCTGGCATATTTGCGAGGCAAGTCTTTTTTATCAATTAAACCCTGTTGTATCATTCTGGTAATAAATGTTCCTGTTCCGGTAAACGGGTCAAGAATATGCACATTTTCATCAGACAGATTGCGATTGAACTCTTTTTTCAAAACCTTGGCCACAGATTGATTTATAAAATCCACCACTTCAACCGGGGTGTAAACAATGCCTAACTGTTCCACAACCCTGGGAAATGCTGTTTTGAAGAATTTGTCATACAGCTCTACAATAACTTTCTGCCGGCCTTCGGCATTGTCTATGCCTTTCACTCTTTCTTTCACAGATTCATAGAATTTGTTTAAGACTTCCGTATCTTTATCAAATGCCTGTTCTTCCAGCAAAGCGACTATATTCTGTAATGATTTGGAAACCGGGTTATTGGCAACAAACGAATAATTTTCAAACAAGGCTTCAAAAACAGGCTGAGTAATCAAATGTTGAGCCAACATCTGCACCACCAGATCAGAGGAAATTGATGGATTTATATTTTTTCTGACACCTGCTAAAAACTCTTCAAAAACTTTTTTATGCTTTTCATCTGTTGTAATCAGACGGTTGATACGTTCAATATATCTCTGCGCAATTTGTGCCACATCATTTGCCCATTCTACCCAATACTGACGATTGCCAACCTTTTTAACCATTTTGGCAAACATGGCATCCTGCAGTTTCTCCAAATATGGAAGACTTAACTGTTTTACATCGCTATCACCATTACCTCCCGTTCCCGAATGACCATCATCAAGACCCATGACCTTAATGCGATTACCTTTTTTCCTGTTCAGGTCTATGTGATTGACTTCCGCATCAAATCTGTCATCATGAGACCTCAAAGCGTTTAATACAGACCAGACAACTTTATATCTTTCATTATCATCTAATGCTTTTTCAGGTGGAATATCTGCCGGAACAACAACAGGAATGATAATATAACCATATTTCTTATCAGTCGTTTTGGATTTACGCATTACACGGCCAACAGATTGAACAACATCTACCAAGCTGTTTTTGGCAGACAGGAACATAACCGCATCTAATGATGGAACATCAACCCCTTCGGACAGACATTTCACATTGCATAAAATATGACAATCCGAGCTATCCGGCGAGACATCTTTCAACCACGATAATTTATCTGCCCTTTCACTCGCACCCATAGAACCATCTATATGGTCTGCCATTACACTGACTAATTTTGCCCGCTCTTCCCCGGTTAATGAATCATAATAATCTTCTTTGTGATTATTAAACATATCGGCAATTTTCTTAGAGATTTTAATGTTCTGGCAAAAGGCCACAGCTGTGTGCATTTGCTTTTTATCATCATTAAATGATTCATCTGTATCTAAAACCCTTTTAGACAGAGCATTTATACAACCTATCAATTTACTGGCATCATCTGTGTCTATTTCACTGTTCTTATCTTTAATAACATTTTGCAGGGCAATGGGGATCTGGTCTTCTCTGATGGTCAGAATCAAAACCTTATAATCTGACAACAAATCTTTTTTAACGGCTTCTCCAAAACCAATTCTGTATATTTCCTGGCCATATAAGTTTTCATCGTCCATTGAACACAGGATAACATTGCCTTCTTCCGCCTTTTTCTTACTGGCATCTGTATATAACCGTGGTGTAGCCGTCATATACAGTCTTTTGCCAGCCCTGATAATATTATTATCATGAACTTTGGTGAATGATGCTTCTTCTTTGTCATTTAAGATAACACCCGTTGTCCGATGCGCTTCATCACATATAACCAAATCAAAGATACAGGAATCCTTTTCCTGTTGATTGATTTGTTTTTGAGCCTCCGAAATAACATCAATAGACTGATATGTTGAGAACACAACAATCATTCCGCCTTTTTCAGCCTGTTCCTTCCTGGCAGAAAGGTATTGCCGGCTAATGCTTTTAACATCTGTGGATGCAGGTAAAGCTAAATCAACAATACTTCCGCCGCCGTCTTTCTGTTGTGATATTTTTGCATCTGAACAAATGCAAATTGGGTGTATCGGCGTATCTGCCTGAGCAGACCATTCTCTTAAAGTTTGACCTAATAAAGCTATTGACGGCACTAAAAAGAGCACCAAGCCGTTTCCATTGGTCTCATTTTCCGCAATTTTTAACGATGTAAATGTCTTACCTGTGCCACAGGCCATTATGAGCTTGCCTCTGTCTGCAGTTTTGAAATACTCATGCACCTTTTCCATGGCCGTTCGCTGATGATCTCTTAATGGATATTTGGGTTTGAGCGCATTGGCATTGCCCTTAACCAAATTATCCCAATCAATAGAAGCGTTTTCTAAATCTGACAGGCTAATCCTTAAAACTGGCGGATTTTGATTTTTGATAGTTCTTTCCGCTTCACTATTCCATTTGTTAGTCGTGGAAATCCACAATCTGTATGCAAATCTTGTGGTTTCCATATTTTCATTAAAGAACTCTTTGCCTGATGTGGATAAAAAGGAGTCTACACCTCCTTTATCTATACAGGCGTCTTCCGCATAGCATTTGCACTGTATTGCCCAATAATCCCTCTCTATTGTCATAGCAACCAGATCTATGCCTGTGTCCTTACCGCTGAAATCTCTTCTATATGGAAATTCTTCCCATAGCCATATCTCCTTAAATCGTCCTGCATATTCAGGAGCAACCTGGAGATAGGATTTCATCAATCTTTCAAACTTGTATCCCTTGTCCCTTTCAGAAATTGCCTCTTTTCTAAATTTATTTAATACATCTTTGAAAGATTTAATCGGTTCAGACATAACACTCTCCATAAATGCCCGTTTATGGAGAGGCCTTTTTCAGGGCTTATTAAAGAGGTGTATGAAACTGCTGAAATTCACACAATTGCTCGTTTTCCAAAGAATTATTGACTTCGGAAATACCTGTTTATATACTGCCATCATATATTCAATATAAACGGGCATTTATTTTGCGCTAATCTTTTGATAAATAAGAATGTAATATCAAAGGATTAGAAAACATCAAACGCCAAGTGAAAGAAACTCAAAAATTTTATGAGCTCTTTGTAAATCTTTTCTATATACAGATAATTTTGCTATATTTTAAGAAAAGTTATTGATTTTTTTATATTTATATATTACATTATAATTAACAGGAGTAAATCCTTGCGGATGGGGTTCTGAATGTTCCTCGTAAATAGTTCGTAAGGTCTCCTGTATTTTTTATTTAAATAGCAAGTAGTCTTCAACAATAAACTTTTTTATCATTTCATAATAACTCTCATCATTATGCTCATATTTTTGGAATATTCCCCAAGATAGAAAATCTACAATTTGAAGACATTTGTGCTTTGATGCTGATTTTATTTCTAACTTCAAATCTATTCTGTTTTTGACTTTTGTTATAATGTAATCTGTAAATACTTTATTCAAATATTTGTTTGTATCCTTTTGTGATGCGATAAAATATATCGGTTCTTTGGTATTACACAATTTCTTACTAATAATCCTGTCCAATAAAATATTTGTTATATAATTATAGAGGATATTTTTTTCATTTTGTAAATCTGTATACACTTTTGACTTATTTAAGCGAATGACCATAATTGAAAAGTCCTGCTTTTCTTTCAGTAAATTATATAACTTCATTTTAGTTTTAGGATGCTCATGACAGGCATGAAGTGTTCCACAATGATTTTTTTGTTTATCCAAAGGCATAGAAAGAAAAGCTTTTTTCACAATTTTTTCAAACGGATTAGGATTATCGCAAAAGAAAAAGGTTATAAGAAAGTTTTTTGAACTATGAGTTTTACTCTTGTCAAAGCCTAAATCACCACTTTCGTCCATAAAAATGTATGCCATATCAAGTCCTTTATATCAATTTTGCATAATTATAATCTTATCATAGTTTAAAATTGATGAATATATATAGATAATCTAAACGGGTATCTATTCTATATAAATCTTTTGATAAATAAGAATGTAATATCAAAGGATTAGTAATGACGACTTATTTTTATATCAGGGTTAGCACAGACCTGCAAAATTGTGCCAATCAGCGTTTTGAATTAGAAACATTTGCCCGTAAAAACAATATCAAGGTTGATGAAATTATTGAGGAAACTATCTCTTCCCGAAAACCATTGGATAAAAGAAAACTTGGAAAACTGTTAAAGAAACTCGCCAAGGGTGATAAAATTATCACCACCGAAATTTCAAGGTTAGGTAGAAATATGCTTGAAGTTATGGGTATTTTACAAACCTGTCTTGAAAAAGAATGCGAAATAATCACGGTTAAAGAAAATTATCATTTAGGAGCAGATATTCAATCCAAAGTTTTAGCATTTGCCTTTTCGTTAGCCAGTGAGATTGAAAGACAACTTATTTCGCAAAGAACCAAAGAAGCTCTTAAACGCTTAAAGAATGAAGGAAAACATCTCGGTCGTCCGTTTGGATATTCTTATAGAAAGTTAAAGAAAAAGCATAATAAAATTGTTGAATTGCTTGGTAAAGGTGTATCTAAATCACAGATAGCCAGACTAATGGGCTGCACCTGGACAACATTGCATAGATATATAACCGAGAATACAATTTCTTAAAATCATCAAAAACAATCTTTATGAGAAATATATTTCTCATAATTAAAGGCGGTATAACCGCCTGTTATATTTTGTATTTCTTTATCAATCTTTCTATTCGTTCGTTTAGTATTCTATGTCCCTGTTTCAATAATGGTTTTATGCGAGAATCACTAAAACATTCACTAATCTGTTCCATCTTTTGATTGAGATTATAAAGCAAATCATTAGATGCTCGCCGGTTCTGGCAAAGCA
>CAZJKS010000055.1:0-8021 GCA_964546695.1 uncultured Muribaculaceae bacterium
ATTTATTTTTGACATTTTGGCAAGGTAATGATTTGTTATTTTAAAATGTTTATTTCTTAATTAAAATATGTTAAAATATATATCGAAAGGGCGATGTCAATGAAAGAACATATTATAAATATGAACGAAAAAAACACCTTAGCCATGAAACTACTTCATTACTTTATTACTGAAAAGGGGTATACCCCTATAATACTTCAAGGTGCTGAAGATGAAATATGGCTTGAAAATTTAGATGAAGATTATAAAGTGATTAGAATAGTTATTAGATATATACATAATGATGAACAATATAAATTCGATGTTTTTAAAACAAATAGAATTTTAAAAAAGATAAAGAAGAAGACTCTATCTTTCAAATTAAATACATTAAGTATTTTTCTAGATTTAGGATATGCTGTTAATTTAGATGAGTTTAAAACTGACAATATGGCTGTAGTTGAAGTTCATGAGGATGCTGATATTAAGAAAAACAAACTATTAAAAACTGTCTTTCCTGATCTTGCTCGCAAATTAAAATTTAGTGAAGAAGGAGCTGAATTGTTTGTTAAAGTAACAAATGATATAAATGACCATAATAAGAAAGATCAAGAAAAAGTAGAAGATGTATTCGCTCCAAAGAAACCTATAATTACTTATGCTTTAATTATAATTAACATATTAGTTTATTTAATTCCTTTAATTATAGGAGACTCTGATGCAGCGATTCTTTATTTGGGTAGTTATGGCCCATTCATAAAAATAGGACAATATTATAGATTGCTAACAGCTGCTTTTGTTCATGCTAATCTTGCTCATCTTATCTTTAATATGTATGCCTTATGGATTATAGGTATGCAACTTGAAAGTTTTATTGGAAAATGGCGTTTTCTAGTTGTCTATTTATTTAGTGCTATTTGTGGTTCCTTATTATCTACAGTAATTACTCCTGATGCCTTCAGTGTTGGAGCCAGTGGTGCTATCTTTGGACTTTTAGGAGCTCTACTATATTTTGGATATCATTATAGAATATATTTAGGTACAGTTATTAAGAGTCAAATAATACCTCTAATAGTTATTAATTTAGTTTTAGGATTTTTAGTTACAGGAATTGATAATGCTGCACATATTGGTGGTTTAATTGGAGGAGCTTTAATGATGATAGCAGTAGGAGTAAAATATAAAAGCACTACTTTTGAAAAAGTTAATGGCTTGATAGTTAGTTTGATTTTTACAAGTTTCTTAATATATATGGCTTTATTTACATAAAAAGCCTTTTTCTAACAAACAATTTACGAACTAAAGTTTTATTATAGGAGGTGATAATTTGATAGTAGGTGTTTTAGTAGAAATAACTAATAAAAGTGTAGATAGAATCTTTGATTATATTGTTCCTAAACACTTAGAACCTTTAATAGAAGTTGGTAAAAGAGTAAAAGTTCCTTTTGGTAATAGAACTTTAGTAGGTTTTATTTTAGAAAAAGATAAAAACAGTAATATAGATAATTTAAAAGAAATAGAAGAGGTTTTAGATGAAGAAGTAATACTTACTGAAGAGTTATTAGAACTTGGTAAATATTTAAAAAATACTACACTAGCATCTTTAATTAGTTGTTATCAAGTAATGCTTCCTAAAGGATTTAAAGCTAGTATTAAAGGTAAGGTTAATAAGAAATATCGGAAAGTATATTATTTAAACAATTATGATAAGCAATTGACTAATAAACAACAAGAGGTCGTAGAGAAATTTATTGGTAAGAAAAAGTTGTCTAAAGAAGATTTAGAGAATGTCTCTACATCTGTTCTTAATACTTTAGTTAAAAATAATATTTTAAAAGTAGAGGAAGAAGAAGTATATAGATTAAATTATGAAACAAGTGAAAGAAAAGTAAGAGAGTTAACACCTTTGCAAGAGGAATGTGTTAATAATATTTTAACTACTGAAAAAAGAGTATCACTACTATATGGTGTTACTGGTAGTGGTAAAACAGAAGTATATATGGAATTAATTGATAGGTATTTAAAGAAAGACTTAAAGAGTATTGTCTTAGTACCAGAGATATCACTAACTCCTCAGTTTATAAAACGTTTTGAAGAAAGATTTAAAAACAATATAGCACTACTTCACAGTGCTCTATCAGACGGTGAGAAATATGATGAGTATAGAAGAATTGTAAGAGGAGAAGTAGATATTGTAATAGGTGCTAGAAGTGCCATCTTTGCCCCTTTAAAAAATCTTGGTCTTATTATTATAGATGAATGTCATAGTGATTCATATAAACAAGATAATAATCCTAGATATAATGCTAAAGATATAGCGATTAAAAGAGCAGAAGACTTAGGTGCTAAAGTAGTACTTGGTAGTGCCACTCCTATGCTAGAAGAATACGCTAGAGGCTTAAAAGGTGTCTTTAATCTAGTAACCTTAGAAAAAAGAGTTAATGGTAGAAAATTACCTCATGTAGAATTAATTGATATGAATAAAGAAGTAGGTAAGGCTAAGGGGCATTTTTCTTTACCTTTAATAGATGAGATTAATAAAACTATTGAAAGAGGAGAACAAGTAATACTTCTTTTAAATAGAAGAGGATATTCTTCATTCGTTACTTGTTCTAATTGTGGAGAGAGTGTTAAATGTCAAAACTGCGATATAACATTAACTTATCATAAAAGTAATAATATTCTAAGATGCCACTACTGTGGTTATGCAACTAAGTATGAAGTTACTTGTCCTAAGTGTCATGAGAAATCATTAAAAGATTTAGGAGTTGGAACAGAGAAGATAGAAGAAGAATTAAAAGATATCTTTCCATCTTCAAGAGTTCTTAGAATGGATGTGGATACTACTAGTAGAAAAGGTGCTCATAAAAAAATAATAGATGATTTTGCAAAAGGAAAAGCAGATATCTTACTTGGTACGCAAATGGTTGCCAAAGGGCTAGATTTTTCTAATGTTACTTTAGTAGGAGTAATAAATGCTGATACATCACTAATGCTTCCAGACTTTAGAAGTAGTGAAAAAACATTTGCTTTACTTAATCAAGTAGCAGGAAGAGCAGGAAGAAGTGATAAAGAGGGAAAAGTAATATTTCAAACCTTTAACCCTGATAATTATGCCATAAACTATGCTAAAGAAAATGATTATGTATCTTTTTATAAAGAAGAGATGAAAGTAAGAAAGCTAATGAAATATCCCCCTTACTATTATCTTGTATCTTTAAATATTTCTAGTAAAGATAGTAAACAAGCTTTAATAGAAGTAAAGAAGTGTGAAAAAATCTGTTCTAAGTATTTAGATAAAACTATTATATTAGGACCTAGTCAAGCCTCTATCTTTAAAAAACAAAATATTTATCACTATCAATTAATACTTAAATATAAGTATCAAGATAATATTCATGAAGTCTTAGAAAAGCTAGTAGGTTATTATGCTAGTAATAATAAAATAAGACTAGAGATTGACTTTAATCCCATTCATATGTAAAATAAAAGCTTGAATGGAGTTGAGCGTTATGAATAAAATACCTAATGCAATTAAAGAACTTGAAGGTAGTGCTTATTATGAAATTGATAATATGAGAAATTATTGTTACTACCTTACAAATGAAAAAAATGATACCTTTCATCTTCAGGTTTCCCTACCTCTTCATAATAGACCTAGTATATCTACAAAAATAATTAATGAAAGTAATAGTTTCATTAATGGCTTTAAAGTAGTACAAACTGCTAATTTAGAATATGCTTATGTAAGAGAAGAAGATAATACTTTATTACCATATCGTTATGATATTGCCACAAACTTTAATAAATATGGTCTTGCTATGGTAGGTAAAGATGGAAAAGTATCTTGGATAGATAAAGATTTTAAATATTTTAATGCTACTAAAGAAGAGATGGTAAAAGATGAAGATGATAAGTCCTTTGATGGTTTTATTAGTATAAGTAATTTTAGTAATGGAGATATTCCATTATCTAAAGTAACTAGATATAAAGATACTAATTTAGTAAGTTATCTTGGTACTGATAAGAAACTTAAAGAATTTGCTTTCTATGATGGAGAAGCTGTATATAAAGGAAAAGATGTACGAAAAAATTTCCCATATTACAGTGGAGAATTTAATGATAATGGTTATGCCCTTATAAATACTGGAGATATATTACTAGCTAGTGGGTATTATCTATATATAAGAGACTTAATGAGACTTTTAGATAAAAAAGATGTAACAAAATATATAAATGAGTCTATAATGAAGTTTGAAAAAACTTATACTAATTTCTTAAAAGATATAAAAGCAAATACTAATATATTAGTAGATAATTTATCTATAAATAATAGGCCTATTACTGAATATTCTATAAGAAGTATAGATAGTAAAAAAGAAGAGTTTTTATTAGAATATGGTAATGCTATATTTGAAAAAGCTTCTTGTAATAATAATCTTGCATATCTTGCTTACAAAGGAGAATATATCTCTAAAGTAATAGATTTAGATTTATTTATGAGTTTACTTGCTAGAAGAGGAATATCTTCATACACAGATTTAAATACTAATATCTTTTACTATAATACTAATAAACATATTAGAGTAAAAAAGTAACATAATAATTAACTTATAAAGATGGAGTATATATTCTAACTCATTATTTTTGACATATTATTTATTAGGTGATAATTTATGTTGTTTAATTTATTTGATAGCCTAAGAGGACTTTTTACTTTCACAGCAAGTTATTCTAATCAAGTCTTTAAAGAACCACTATCTAAGAATGAAGAAGAAGAGTGTATTAAAAAAATGAGCGAAGGAAATAAAGAAGCTCGTAATAGATTAATAGAACATAACCTTAGATTAGTCGCTCATATCGTTAAAAAATTTGATTATAAAAACATTGACCAAGATGATCTTATTAGTATAGGTACGATTGGTCTTATTAAAGGAGTAGATACTTTTGTTCCTAATAAAGGTAATCGTCTAACTACTTACTGTGCTAAATGTATTCAAAATGAAATATTAATGTATTTTCGTGCCAATAACAAAAATAATAAGAATATCTCTTTAAATGAACCAGTTGGTTTTGATAAGGAAGGTAATGAAATATCAATCCTTGATGTTATAAAAGCCCCAAAACCTGATTTTATAGAAGAGATAAATTTAAAAGATAATGTTAAACTGCTTAACTCTTATTTAAAAGTTTTAAATAAAAGAGAAAAAGAAATAATAATTAAAAGATATGGACTAGAAGATAATGATATTTGGACTCAAAAACAAATAGCAGATAAACTAAATATATCTAGAAGTTATGTATCTCGTATTGAGAAAAGAGCTTTAACTAAAATACTTAGAGAATTTATTAAAAATAATAAATATAACGATATAGACTTTACTTAATATAATAGTGTAATTAATATTACTGAAACAGTTAAAATAAACGATTCTTTGATAGTAAATATCCTCTTTTATTTTTAAATATGCTATAATTTATTTAGATAGATCATAGGTGGTGTTTTAAATGAACGAGGAAATCAGGTTTTTGTATGATGAAAAAAAAGTATTACTATCTTCTCAAGTTTTAGAAAAAATCAAGTATTTAACAAGAGAGGATGACATATATTCAAAAGATAAAAGCCCACTTACTAATGAAATGGATAGTAGAGAATTTTATGAACGAGTAGAAAATATCATCAGAAGAAGTAAAATCATTATTAAATATCTTCCTAGTAAGGATAATGAAATAAATTATAATACTGATTTTATAGATTCCTTAGTAGAAGAATATAATAAAATATATCCCGAAGAAAAAAGGGGTATAAATTATGTAACTGATGAGAAGTTATATGATTTGATAAATGTTATATATCAAATAAATATTGAAGAAAAAAAATTTTATTTAATGCGTAATTTAATAGATGCTAAAGAAGATTGTATAGAAAATATGAAATATTTTTTAGATAATGATACAATATTAAAATTTAATGAAGAATATGAAAAAAGCATTCAAAGAAAAGATGTAAAAAAAATGAGTGATATGTTAAATTACGTTCAACAAGCAGTTTTAAAAGAATGGGAGAGCTATTTTACTAATTTAGAAAATATGAATGATGATAACTTCTCATTTATCGGTCATAGTACATCATCTACAAAGTTTGATAAAGAATTTTATAGTAATTATGTTTCTGCTTCGTTATTTAATCAAGATTTAGCAGATACTTATAGATTAGGATATGGCTTTATATTCACTCCTAAAAATATAGTTGGAGCGAATACTAAAGATATGTATGTTAATAATTATGTTGATGATGAAGATATGCTGCTTAATTATAGTGTTATTAAAAAGATTAATCATCCACAAAGATTAATTGATGAGTGTTTAAAAATGAAACAAGAAAATATAGAACATAATAAAGATGAAAAAGTTTACAGTGAAGTTATAATTTATGGTTTCGAGCCAATTGGTATTTTTTGTTTTACAGATGGTTCAAAAAGATTAAATCACAACTATGAATCTGCTGTTAAATTGCAAGAAAACTTCCCTCATTTAAAAATTTATAGCTTTGATGTTATGAAAAGAAAAAAAGGTGCAGACCTTGATAAAATGAAACTATCACTATTAAATAATTTGCAAAAAAAATTTACTAATCATACTTATGATATAGATATAAATATGCTTACAAGATATGATTATTTTTTTGAAGAGTATGAAAAACTTAAACAAAAAGGAGAATATAAAGAAGAAGAAATAGAACTTATATTTAAAGAAAATGATAGTATGTTATCTGTTCTTAATAATGCACCTGATGATTTATTTAATGGGACATATAGTGAAAATAAAATAAAATATATATTAGGAAAAAATGTAACTTATAATATAGATTATATTTTAAGTGGAAAAGCAAAGGCTTTTGTACTCAATAACTTAATAAAATTATATCCATATAAAGATAAATTAAATTCTATGTATGATGGACTTAGTGAATTTTTGGAATTGTTATCTAAAATGGAAATTACTGATGAAATGATGGTAGAAATAAATAGTAAAGAAACCATTAACTTTTATACTATATCAAAAGTTTTATCTTCTAAAATGATAAGTTCAATAAATTCTAAAGAAGAACAATCAAAACAAGAATTGAATGATTATCAAGAAAAATATGATGAAACACAAAAAGAATTACACGAAAGAATAAAACTACAAGAACAATATGATTATTACTATCAAATATATATAAATAGATTTAGTAGTGATTTTATAAAAAAAGATTATGATGAGCTTATTAGTGATATAACTTTGAATGAACAAAAAGAAAGTAAATTACAAAAAGAATTAAGTGAAATAATAGAAGATTTAGATGAAATAGATAAAAAAATAGAACACCTTGAAATTTCTTTGTATGATGATAATTTAGAACATATTAATTACCAAAAGATGATTAGTGAAATAAAAACAAGACTATTTGAGCTATCTAATCACCCTTTTATTAATAGAAAAAAAATAAAAGAAGAAAAGAAAAAACTAAGACTATTTGAAACTAAAGATGAGGCTTGTAAGATAGAATATGAAACACATAAATCAGAAGATATAAATAGTTTAAAATATAAAAGCGATGAATTACATCTAAAAAAAGAAAGTGTTGAATTAAAATTAAGTTTATCTCAAGCTGATAAAAATAAATTAAACGATCAATTAAATACATTTAAGACTAAGATTAAAGAATATTATAAGTGTGATGATATTGATGAAATTGATCTAGCTATCTCTAAAGCAGAAGAATTTATAAATAAATATGATAATGCAAATCAATATTATATTACACAACTTAGTATGCAATTAGAAGAACTTGAAACTAAGATAATAAATAAGCAAAAAAATTTAGATGCTATAGAAGAAGAAAAAACAAATATTACTAGAAAAGTATCGGGATAAATATAATTTTATTCTAATACATGATACTAAGATTTATGCTAGTAATCTTCTATCTAGTATTATTGACTATTATTTAGTAATACTTAGATATTAATAAATTGCCCTTAATATGGGAAAATAAC
>CAZJKS010000056.1:0-7954 GCA_964546695.1 uncultured Muribaculaceae bacterium
TTATATAAATAAATAATCTGGCTTTTTATAAGGTTCATCATAGCTTTTATCTTTCATATACTTATCTATAAGAACAACTCTATTCTTTTCTAAACTCTTAGGAACATCTATAACTCTTTGATTTCTTGAGCCTCTATAATAGATATTTAAACTTTTCTCTTCTAAGATAAACTTGCCATCTACTAAGACATCTACTTCAGTAAGTAATTTCTTCATCTTAGGATTTTTAAGTATCGCTTCATAAGTATATCCTGTATAACACCAAACATTAAGACCCATAGAATGTGCAGCTTTACTTATTTCATAACAAGCTTCAGGCTGACATAGAGGATCTCCTCCTGATAGAGTTATACCATCTTGATTTTTAATAGTCTTTAACTCATCTATTACTTCACTTATATCAAATAAAGCGCCTCCATCAAAATCATGGGTTCCTTTATTTTGACAACCTTTGCAAGCATGAGGGCATCCTTGAGTCCATATAACAGTTCTAACACCTTCTCCATCAACAATAGAATCTGGTTGTAGGGGGGCTGCTAGTCTTATTTTCATTTTACTTATCCTCTTTTTTTGTTTTTAAAACATCATTTAAACCACTATGTTTAACACGATCTTTTTCTTCTGCTCTTTTAGCATTGTTGAAACGATCAGTTGTTCCTACAAGATAACCTGTAATGCGTCTTATTCTTTCGAATTTTTCTCCTTCACCAACTATTTTTTTCATATTAATTCCTCCCTTTGTTTTTTATTCACAACAATTATTATCAATTGATGTTATTGTCTCTACCTGAACCCCTTCAAATTCATGACGACCACATTTAGGACATACATCATTTATAACACCAACATAGCCACAAACAGGGTCTCTATCAACAGGATGGTTAATCGCTCCATAGCCAAGTCCTGTTTCTTTCATGATTCTAATTATTTTTTCGAATGCTTCAACATTAGAAGCAGCATCACCATCAAGTTCTATATAAGAGATATGTCCTCCATTAGTAAGAGCATGGAATGGAGCTTCTTTTTCTATTTTATTAGTAATGCTTATATGATAATAAACTGGTACATGGAAAGAGTTTGTATAATATTCCCTATCAGTTACACCTTTTATTTTTCCATATATCGCTCTATCAAGAGCAGTAAATCTTCCTGATAAACCTTCAGCAGGAGTAGCAAGACAAGTAAAGTTTAAATTATATTTACGAGAGTTCTCATCACAGCGTTCTCTCATAAATTTGATAATTTCTAAACCTAACTTCTCTGCTTCTTCACTTTCTCCATGATGTTTACCAGTTAAGGCTTTTAAACACTCAGCAAGACCTATAAAACCTGTGGATAATGTTCCATGTTTCCATACTTTTCTAAGTCTATCAGTAGGTTTTAATTTCTCACCATTATTCCAAATACCTTGACCAAGTAAAAATGGAAAATTATAACTATGTTTATTACACTGAACTTCGAATCTTTCAAGTAATTGATCTTTTACCATATCCATGATACACTCGAGTTCTTTATAGAATCCATCCATATCAGGTTTTTCTCTTTCTTTTAGGGCTATACCATATTTAATACCAAGTCTTGGTAGATTAATAGTTGTAAACGACAAATTACCACGTCCTGTAACTATTTCATTATCAGGAGAAGTAATATCACCAATTACTCTAGTACGGCAGCCCATATAAGCAATCTCTGTATTGAAGTTTCCTTTTTTATAATATTGCAAGTTAAATGGAGCATCTATAAAAGCAAAGTTAGGGAAAAGTCTTTTAGCAGATACCTTACAAGCAAGTTTAAATAAATCATAGTTAGGATCATCTACATTGTAATTTACTCCCTCTTTTACTTTAAATATTGATACTGGAAAGATTGGTGTTTCTCCTTTCCCAAGTCCTCTATCTAAAGAAAGTAAAAAGTTTTTAATTACCATTCTACCTTCAGGGGTTGTATCTGTTCCAAAATTAACTGATGAAAATGGAACTTGAGCACCTGCTCTTGAATGCATTGTATTTAAATTATGAATAAATGCTTCCATAGCTTGTTCTGTTGCACGATTAGTCTTTTGTAAGGCTTTCTTGTAACTTTTTTTAAAGATTTCATGAACTCTACTAGAACCTTTCTCGTAATCACTAAAATCTTCTATATTAAGTTCAATAGATTCTACTTTATCAATTTCTCTAATGATTCTATCTATATTAATACCAGGAATAAATCCTTCTAAATCTAGAAAATCATAAATTGTTTGTTTAAATTGTTTTTTAAATGTTTTTAGTACTCCAGGTGCTAGATAATAATCTAATGCAGGTATAGCTTGTCCTCCATGTTGATCATTTTGATTAGCTTGAATAACAATACAAGCAAGGGAAGCATAAGTTGAAATATCTTGAGGTGGTCTAACATATCCATGTCCTGTATCAAAACCATTTTTAAATAATCTTGATAAATCTATTTGACAACAAGTAGTAGTACCCATTGCTAAGAAGTCCATATCATGAATATGTATAGTACCATTGTCATGTGCTTCAGCATATTCTTTTTTCATAAGGTATGCTTTGGCAAATTCTTTAGATACAGTCGCACCATATTGTAACATTGTTCCCATAGGACTATTTCCATCTATATTAGCATTTTCACGTTTTGCATCTTCTTCATGAGCAGATTTTAGTCCTAAGTTTTCTAATGATTTTAAGAACTTATGAGTCTTATTATCACCAAAGAAAGATTCTCTTGACTGATTTCTTCTTTCTCTATACTCTGAGAATGATTTATAAACATCAAGATAGTCTTTACTAGATAACTCTGTTTCTATATAGTCTTGAATTTCTTCTATTTTAAAGCGATTATTTTTATCATCCTTATCTTTTATTATTTTCTTTAAAACAGCAGTATATACTTTTTGAATATCAGTAGAATTATACTTTTTTTCTTTCTTACTTTCATCATCATCTATTTCTATACTATCAAAACCTTTTTTTATTGCTAAAGCTATTTTAGCACCATCAAAGTCAACTTTTTTACCATTTCTTTTAATTACGGTAACCCCTTCTAATTGGTCATTTAATTCATTTACATCTGCCATATTTTTACCTCCTATTTAAGTCAATTGTAAGAGCTGTAATTTCAAAAATCAATAGGCAATTTTAAGAAAAAAATCAAGTATTTTTTAAAACCATTGATATATATAGTTTTGATTAAAAAACTTTTTTTGTTCGATTTACGACAATTTACATTTGTATACATTTTTAAACTTTTTTGAAAAATCATTTTTCATTTATTTTTAAAAAAACAAATTAAAGTAATGCCAATTCCTTTATTTTTCAACACTTCTGTATAAAAAAAATAATCTTTTTTTTGTTTTTTTAAAAAACGATTATTTAAAACATCAAAAAAAATACTAGTTTTTTAGAGTTCCAATAGAGGCCACATAAACTCCATCATCACGTTTATAAGAGTAATTAGTACCCGTTAATACTAATAGGAAAGCCGGCTCCCCACATTTTTTAATATCAACATGTTCTTTAAATTTCAAAAGATTATTAGTAGCCTCGTCAATATACCCAGCCCCAAGTTTTATCTCTATCGCTCCATATCTAAAATGAAATTTAGCCGTTATTATTTATCTTTCCTATCGGTAGAGCCAAAGCCTCCAGTCCTTTTTCCTTCTGCATTATCATCATCTACTGTTAAATACTTTTGGAATATTGCTTGTGCTACTGCTTCTCCTTTTTTTATTACTACATCTTCATCTTTTAAATTAATGCACTGTACAAAAATATGTCCCTCATTATCAGGATTATCATAATAATCAGAATCAATTACTCCTATATTATGAGGAAAACTAATCCCTTGTTTTTTAGGGCCTGAGCTTCTTGGAACAATTAACAAAACTTCATCACTTTGCATATATGCTTTAAGTCCTGTTGGAATTAAAGTTGGTTTAATCCCTGGATAAAATTTAGGAATAACAATATCCTCTGCTGCTTCTATATCGTATGCCGCTGAATGTTTTGTCTTTCTAACTGGTAAATTAATCCCCTTATTGACATATTCTTTTACTATTTCAAAACCTCTTGTTTTCATTATTTATTTTCCTCCTCTAATTTATATTTATCACTACCATCTGCTTTATAAGCTTTCCTTACTTTTCTATAAGTTTTAACATTTTCCTTAAAAGTTCTTTTAGATAATTGTGAATCTAGCTCTGTTAAAACACCAATAACACTATTATCCTTTACTCCAGTTAAAATTTCTAAATATTCCTTTTCAGAATCAGGACCTTCGTAATGTCTAGAGCCTATCATCGCCACTACATCATTATCTGTTGAATATAATTGTAATATTTTATTATCCTTTACAGTTTCTAATATCTTAGGAAAAGCTTCTAAAGCTTTTTCTTCGTCTCCTATCAAACAAGCAGGAATCATCCCTATACCATTATTTCCTCTTTTTAAGTATCCTCCAGAAATACTATCATACTCTCCGCTAATAATTAACGTAAAACCTTCTTTTAATCTTTCTTCCATTACACTACTCCTTCTAATATTTTACTGTTATCTATATATAATACCTTTTTATTCTTTTTAAGACTTTTAGGAACATTAATAATACACTGATTACTACTACCTACATAATGTATTTTTTCACTTGCAAGTCTTAATACAAATCTCCCATCCAGTAATACATCTATATTATTTAAAATAGTATCTAAGGCTTTATCATTATCTTTTTTTTCTAACAACTCTTCCCATGTATAGCCTGTATAAAGCCAAATAGTCTTATTAGGAAACTTTTCTCTAATCTCTTTAACTAATTTAGAAATTGCATCACGATTACCTAAAAATAAAGGATCTCCCCCTGATAAAGTAATACCACTACACCAGTCCTTCTCTAACTCATCAAATATTTCCTTTTTAGCAGCATCATCAAAGATAAGTCCATCATTAGGATTCCAAGTAAAAGCATTTTGACAAGCATGACAGTGATGAGAACACCCTGATACCCATAAAACTACTCTAAGTCCTTCACCATTTAACATATCTGCTTTTGTTATATTATGATATTTCATTACATAGACTTCCTTTCAGATATTTCAGCCATCTTAGCACTACTAAGCATTGTATCACCATGAACTCTAGAGTAAGAAAGATAACCATTCATTCTATCAATCTTTGTCAAATCACTACTTCCACACTTAGGACATACATCCATATCTAACTCTTCATGACCACAGTTATTACAGTAAGCAAGGGAAAGATTAACTCCTTCATAAAAACCTTTATCCATCGCTCTTTCTACATAAGTAACCATGGCTTTAGTATTATAACTTAAATTATAACGTACATACTGAATACGTCCTCCTTTAAATAATTCCCAGAATCTATCTTCTAAATCTTGTTTTTCTATTCCATTAATATCTTCCCAAACACCACAGTGGAAACTGTTAGAGACATATTCTCTTGAACTAACTTTAGGAATAATACCATATTTCTTACGGAATTGTTTAATCTGTAAGCCACATAAACTCTCGGCAGGTGTTCCATATATAGCATAAAGAATATTGTCTTCTTTTTTAAATTCTGTAATTTTATTATTGATATATTTCATAACTTCAAGGGCAAAAGAACCATCTTCTACAATACTTTTTTCATTATATAACTCTTGTAATTCATTTAAGGCTGTAATACCAAATGAAGCTGTCGCTGTTTTTAAAATAGGTTCAATAGATTCTTCTGGTTTTAAATTACCTTTATAAAAACCTCCTTGACAGTATGATAAAGGATTAGTAGAAGCTTTACGTTTTGCAAGATACCGATAAGTACGAATATGTATTTTACGTATCATTTCTAAATAATAATCTAAAACTTCATAAAAATCTTTCTGTTCTTCACGTGCTTTAGCAAGTATCATGGGTAAATGTAGTGATACTACTCCTATATTGAATCTTCCTATAAAAACAGGTTTATCATGTTTATCAGCTGGCTCCATTCCTCCTTTTTCATACCAAGGAGATAAGAAGGCACGACACCCCATTGGACTAACTATTCTCTTATATTTTTTATACATTTCTCCCACATATCCTTCTCCTGATAACGATAAATAATCAGGATACATCGTCTTTTCACTACATTTAATAGCAGTAAGAAAACTATCTCTTAAAACTCCTCCTTTACCGTGAAGTTTCTTATCATATAAAAATACAAGTTTAGGAAATACTGTAGGTCTTTTAAACCCTTTCTTACCTTGACCATTCTTGTGAACATCTAAGATAGTCTTTGTAATCATAACTGCAAATTTATCTTTATCAATACCAAAAGTAAGAGTAACAAAAGGATAATCTCCTCTACTAGATGAAACAGTATTTAATTTATATTCAAGTCCTTGATAGCCTTGTTCACATTCTCTAATAGTTTTCTTCCAAGCATAATCTTCTGCCTCATTAACATATTCTTTTCCTTTAATACTTAAATACTCTTTATAATACATATCATAACTTTTTTTAGCATATTTCTTTAATACACTATCTATCTCAGGTAAAGTAAAACCCCCATACTGCATCGCTGTTGTATTAATAGTAACATCTCCTACTACATTAAAAGCTGTACCTAATGTTTTAGGTTCTGTATACCAAATGTTACTCATTTCAAAACCATCTTTTAAAACATTTGCAATATCAAATAAACAACAGTTCATAGTATCACGTCTTGCACTCATATCATGAATGTAAATATAGCCATCTTTACAAGCTTCTATTTCTGCGCTAGTTAAAAAAAACTTTTTATATAATTCTTTATTAAGACTATTATATATTAAACATCTTTGGGTAGTAACTAAAGCACTATCCATATTAGCACATTCTTTATCACCTATATAGGTAATAACTTGGCTTTTTTTATAAACTTCATCTAATATATGAACAATATCTTTCTTGTAATCACGATATTCTCTATAACTTTTAGCAACTAAAGGATTAATAGTCTCTAGGGCTACTTCACAACAACTATGTACTTGTTCTACTGTAGGGTTACTAGTTTGAGTATTTAATAGTTCTATTACTTTATTAATAATTTTCTCCATCGCTTCATCGGTTAGGTCAACCATAACTCTCTCAGCACTAGCACGCACAGCTTTTCTTACTCTTTCTTTATCAAATTTTTCTAAATTTCCATTTCTTTTTATAATCATTATTTCTTTCATTTATATCTGCTACCTCTCTATTTTATGAAATAATTTTACCGTAAATATCGCTAAAAATAATGTTGCATTTGCAACAATTGTTGAAATTTGTTAAAATTTAAGTAAAGAAAGGTGGAAAAAAGATGAAAACTCTAGATGAAACAAGGTTTTTAGAATTTAAAAAAAATTTGTCAAACTGTGTAAATGCAAAACGTAAAACATTTTACAATAAAGATTTAATACTAAGTTATCAATTAATAAAGAAACAAATAGGTTTTATTGAAAGAGGTAAAGCTAATGTTGTAAAAACTGATAAAGATGGTAATATGACTATTATGAGAGACTTAAAGGAAAATGATATTTTTTCTAATCTTTTCTTTCAAGATACTGAGGATGAAATATATATAGTAAGTAATGGAAAGACAGAAATATTTTTTATTGATTATTATGATATTTTAAAAAATTGTAATAAGAATTGTCCTACTCATCATAATCTAATTTTGGCTTTATTTGATTTGTTGATTATTGATAATAAACAACAAAATGAAAAAATTGAGATGTTATCTAAACGAACTGTGGAAGAAAAATTACTTTTTTTCTTAAAACAGAGAATGAATGATGATAATATTTTCAAAGTTACTACTTCTTATAAGGCTATAGCAGAATACTTATTTGTAGATAGAGCTAATTTAATGAGAGAGTTAAAAAAGATGGAGAAGAAAGGGTTAATTAAAAGAGATGAAAAAACAATCAAGATTATCTCTTAATTGTTTCCTTATCCATA
>CAZJKS010000057.1:0-5034 GCA_964546695.1 uncultured Muribaculaceae bacterium
TCTAATCTATATGGTCCTAAAGAAGAAAAAGTTAAAAAATTAGTATAATAAAAAGTAGGTATTAATATCTACTTTTTATATTACATAATAAAATATTACACTTACAACTGAAGCAACTATTGCTATTAACATAATAGCAGATATTATTTTTACAACTTTTTGATTCATAGGTTCACCTCAAAACTAATTATATACAAAAAGTCTATTTTTGTAAAATCTTTTTAGGTAAAAATATTATATTTAAGAATAATATTTATTAAGGTGAGATATATGAATATAAAATTAAAGAAAGTAAAAACTAAAGTAACAGATAAATTAAAAGAACAAAAAAGAATCTACTTATTTTTAATAATAGTAATGATAATAGGTCTAATACTTGGTATTATATATGCTCTTATTTTAAATAAAAGTGATCATGCTCTAGTAACAGAAAGTCTAACTTCATTTTTTTTAAGTATTAAAGATAATAATATAGACTATAAAGGAGCATTAATTAATAGTTTAATTGGTAATATATCGTTTGTAACTTTTATCTTTCTATTAGGTATATCTATTATTGGAATACCTCTAATAATATTATCTTTAGGTACTGTTTCTTTTATCTTTGGTTTTTCTTTATCATCTATAATCTATACTTATCACTTAAATGGTATTTTAAAGGCTCTCTTCTATCTTTTTCCACATCAGTTAATCACTTTATTAATGTCTTTATTTTTAAGCTTCTATGCTCTTTATTTTGGCATTAAATTATTTAAATATTTATTTAGAGGTAAAGATATTAATCTAAGAAACTCCATGAAAAGATATATTCAAGTATATATAACCGTTTTATTAATATTTATTGGTTGTAGTTTTATAGAAGTATTCTTATCTCCAGCCTTAATTAAACTAGTAGTTTAACTTTTTTCTAACATTTACTTCTTCTTTAATTAATTCCCCCTTTATATGCCTTTTTAAAGCTTGTTTATATACTTTATTATATAAAGGTATCCCTTTATCATTAAGAAAACTTATAACATCATTCTTTTCTTTTTTACTAACTTCATATGGTTCATTATCAATCATAAAGATAGTAGTACCGTTTATTTCTTGTTCTATATTAATCATTTGAATATAATGCTTTGTAAATTGGTTTTTAGTATAGAATTCTCTAATAGTTTTTAAAACATCAGCATCACAAGTATCACTATCCATATATGTTTCAATAAAATCACTATAACTTAAATTAGTCTTTAAAAAATAATCTAAGGCTTCAAATTCTCTTATCTTACCATCATCATCTTCTATACCATTTTTAATTTCCAAAGCTATTAAATTTATAGTATTTTTATCATATCTTTTGTTTTTAGGTAAATGTACTTTCTTATAAATATCCCAGTATAATTTATAATCAGTATAAAATAAAGTTTTTAGATATTTATAATAACTACTATCAGATATATTAACTAAGTCGCAAAATTCCTTTATTGTTCTAATACTATCATCAAGAAGTAAACTAAAATCTATATCTTCCATTTCTCTTTGTATAGTTAAAGCTTTTATCTCTTTACTTTTAGCATCAGCTTTATCTTTAATAGACTTCTTAGCCTTATTTACCTTTCTAGTTATATTATCAAGTAACACTCTTTGTTCTTCTTTAGTTAAATTATTTCTATATGTATAAACAAATCTTTTAATATAAGGTGCTATTAAGTGTTCTTTATTTTTACTTGCAATTTTTTCAATTAATTGAGTATCTTCTGTTTTTTCAATCATACTTAAAGTTTTAGAAAAATGTAAATATTTATATTCTTTATTTAATTTATTAACAGTTTTATTAATTATATCTACAGCTTTTTCATAAATACATTCATCTATATATTTATTATTATATAAGTATAATAGTATATTATTAGACAAATTATTAGAGACAATTATTTCTTCTTTTTTTAAAGGATCATCTGTAGTAATTAGTTCTTCAATAATTTTAATTAAATTTATGTTATTAACTTTTCCATTATTTTTATTTAATCCTACTATAGAGGTAATCTTTTCTTCTAAAACATCTATACTTAAATTCAAATAAATTATTCCATAAGCTTTTATATAAAGATATAATGCTTTATTATCTAGATGATATTTCCATTTAACTTCTGCAACTCTTCTATTATATTCAATCAACTCTTCTTTATTATCAATATTAAAAAAAGTAAAATATACTTCTTCTAATATATTCTTATCAAACTCTATAAACTTTTTCTTTATATCATTTTCTCTTCTATAATTATATAATTTATCATATATATTAATCTCATCAAACAAATGATTTCTAACAATACTATAATATCTATTAAGTCCTGCTTTAAAAGATGAATGATAAAATTTATTTGATCCTTTATTATATGAAAACATTTTCAAATCATCATCAGTATATAATGAATGTATATAAAAGACAAGACGGTCTATTTTATATATTTCTTTGTTATTACTTCTAGAAATAGGATAGCATGATACTTTATGCTTTAAATTATTATCATAATAGTACTTTACAGCATCTTTAAAATTAGCTAAGAAAGTCTTTTTTATATCATCATCATTAACTTCAAAGAAATATTCAATAGATTTTTTAAAATCTTCTTCTACTAATACACTTAATTCTAAATTAATAATTTTATTAAAACTTATATCATTCATAAATATATCTCCCCTTAAAAATGTACTGTATATTATAACATGATTTTATTGAAAAAAAAAGTAAAACATTGTATAATTAGTACGAATTGGAAGTGATAAGGATGAAAAGAGTAGTAGTTGGAATTAGTGGGGGAGTAGACTCATCAGTCGCTGCTATTATCTTAAAAGAGCAAGGTTATGATGTCATTGGCCTATTTATGCGTAATTGGGATAGTTCTATTAATAATGATTTTTTAGGTAATCCTAATTTAAATAATAATATTTGCCCTCAAGAAGAAGATTATAACGATGCCAAAGCTGTATGTGATAAATTAGGAATTCCTTTACATAGGGTTGATTTTATTAAAGAATATTGGCGTGATGTATTTACATATTTTTTAGATGAATTAAAAAAAGGGAGAACACCTAATCCTGATATTATGTGCAATAAATATATAAAATTTGATTTATTCATAAAGGAAGCGAAAAAGCTAGGTGCTGATTATATTGCAACAGGACATTATGCAAAAATAGAAAAGGGTAGGCTTATGAGAAGTCATGAGATTAATAAAGATCAAACTTACTTTTTATCCCAAGTATCAAAAGAACAACTAGAAAATGTATTATTTCCTCTAGGAGATATAAAAGATAAAAAAGAAGTACGAAAAATTGCCGAAAAATATGATTTAATCACTGCCAAAAAGAAAGACTCTACTGGTATATGTTTTATCGGTGAAAGAAACTTTAAAAACTTTCTAAAAAACTATTTACCAAATCAAAAAGGAAATATAGTTAATATAGATACTAATGAAGTATTAGGGGAGCATATTGGTCTTATGTATTATACGATAGGGCAAAGAAAAGGACTTGATATTGGAGGTACTAAAGATAGATTATTTGTTGTTGGTAAAGACTTAAATGATAATATATTATATGTAGCAGAAGGAGAGGATAATAAATACTTATATTCAGATAGTGCTATTTTAGAAGATATTAATTTTAATACGAATGAAAGACCAACAAAGTGTACTGCTAAATTTAGATATAGATCTAAAGATGTTCCTGTTAATTTAGAATATCTAGATAATGGGGAAATATTAGTAAATTATGATAATGTTAAAGCCGTAACTCCAGGACAAGCTTGCGTATTTTATCAAGGAGAATATTGTCTAGGAGGTGGAATAATAAAAGAAGTAAGAAAAAATAATAAAAAGTTATGGTATTTACTATAGCTTTTAAATTTGTAAATCATTTTACATAAATTTTACTTGACTAAACTTGTCAAACTATATAAAATGTATTATAGGTGGTGTAAGACATGAAAGATTTAAACAAATTGTTAAGTGAACTTGGTATTTCAAAGGTGAGACTTGCAAAATATTTAGGTGTTTCTAGACAAATGCTATATAACTATTTAGCATTAGATAGCCTAACACTATGGCCAAAAGAAAAAGCAGTTAAACTACTTGCCCTTTTGAATATTGATGATGAAGAAGGGGTAGGGGGGATTAATGTAACTAGTGATTATATCATTGAAGTTGAAAATAGACTCAATGAAGGAGTAAAAGACTCTTCTAATAGAGAAGTATTAGCAGATTTAAAATATTTTAATAAAAAAGAACAAGAACTTTTGGCAGATATAATTAATTTACTTAAAGAAAAATTATCAGAAGATAAAACTAAAACTACATACAATACATATCTATACTTATATCATTATTTACAGTCAATGGAAACTGCTGAAGAATTAAAGTATATTCTAGGATACATATCTAAATCAATGGGATTCACTGAGCCAATGGAATTTGTTTTTGATAAAGATAAACAATTTGTATTTGAAAGTATACTATTTTCGGCTATGACTTTATATCATAATGGAGGAGCATCTAAAAATAAAATAGCTGAAACACATAAAAGATTTGTTAAAGATATTGAAGCTAAGAAAGAAGAAAAACTTAGTAGAACTCAAGAGTTAAATACAGCAAGAGTTCAAGCCTTAAGAGAACTTGGCTATAGTGAAATTAATCAAAGTAATGCTAAAGAAGTATTTGAAAAAATAGCAGAGATTGAATCAAGAAAAGTTTAATATAGATATTACACAGAAAAGAGAAAGAGTAACTAGATAAAACATATCTAGTTATAAATGTTTTAATTAGTTAACATAATATATATTATAGGAAGTAACAAAAAATAAAATTTAAGATGAAGAACTGCTAACTAATAACTAATCTCTACTTTAAACATTATTCTGTTTTTAAAATATATATTGCTTATTTTATTATTTTATTATTTTTATATCATATATAATCTATATCTATATCTATATCTATATTTATATTTATATATCATATATAATCTATATCACAATATAAATATTATAAT
>CAZJKS010000057.1:5134-7696 GCA_964546695.1 uncultured Muribaculaceae bacterium
TATATCATATATAATCTATATCACAATATAAATATTATAATCTAAAATATATTTTCTAAATTATTAATTATTAATCTATTCTAGTTAATACTAATAACTATCCTAAATAAACCTATATTAAGTATCACTACTCTTTTTATTGAAAAATAAAAGTAGGGGAAATAAAAATATAAAATAGGGGGAATAAAGTTAAATTTTTAGGGGATTATAATATTAAAGGAGTGATATTTAATGAATAAGAAACAAAATATTAAATGTGATGTTGATAGTTGTAAATATAATGGTAACAATCAACAATGTACTTTAGATGAAATCAAAGTAAGTAGTAACTGTGATTGTCCTAAGGATGAAGTTTGTAATCAAGAAGAAACAGTTTGTTGTAGTTTTGAAAAAACAGAAGAAGAGAACTAATAGATTTAATCTACTAGTTCTTTCTTACTCTTTCCTACTCTACTCCAATTCATTTAATATACTAGTACCTATTTCAGGAGGAGTTATTTCAAAATTATCTGCAATTGTCGCTCCAATAACTGCTAGAGTATCTTGAACTTCTAATCTTTTTGGATTTTTAAAACTTCTACTATATATAATTAAAGGAACATTTTCTCTAGTATGGTCATTACCTTTGAAACTTGGATCATTACCATGATCTGCTGTAATAATTAATAAATCATTTACTTCTAATTTATTTAAAATTATAGGTATTTCTACATCTAACTCCTCTATCGCTTTAGCATAACCTTCTACATCTCTTTGATGTCCATATAAACTATCAAAATCGCATAAGTTTACTAAACATAAACCAGTGAACTTTTTATCCATTATATTAGTTAATTTATTAATAGCATCAATATTAGAATTAGCTTTCAATGTTTTATTTATACTAGTCTTACTAAAAATATCATTCATTTTACCAATAGCAATTACATTATAATTATTATCATTCAAATCATCTAAAATAGTCTTAGATGGAGGTGCAACTGGATAATCTTTTCTACCAGCATTATTTAGCTTAAATTTCCCATTACTACCTGTAAAAGGTCTAGCAATTACTCTACCTACTAAAAACTCATCTTTTAGCGTTAATTCCCTAACCTTTTCACAATAACTATATAAAATCTCTGGACTAATTACATCCTCATGAGCAGCAATTTGTAAATCAGAATCAGCAGATGTATATACAATTAAAGAACCATAATCTACTTGTCGCTCCCCTAGTTCATTAATTATACTATTATCATTACTACATTTATTACCTATAACACGTCTACCTGTAACAGTTTCAATCTCATCAATAAGCTCTATTGGAAACCCATTTTCATTAAATGTTTTGAAAGGAATATTTGATGTAATACCCATCATTTCATAATGTCCTGCTAAAGTATCTTTGCCAGCATTATTAGGTCTTGCAATAGTATAATAAGCATCTACATTAGGATTCTCATCCATATTTAAAGTATTAAGAAAACCTATTTTAGCAAGATTAGGGATAAATAAATCATAATTATCTTTAATATGCCCTAAAGTATTAGCACTACTATCTCCATAACTAGCAGCATCAGTCGCTTCCCCTACTCCTAAGGAGTCTAAAACCATTAAAAATATTCTTTTAAATCTCATAATCAATTCTCCTTCTTAGCACGTGGATGATTATCCAAATAATCATGCTTCACCTTTTCATTAGTAATATGTGTATATATACGAGTAGTAGCAATATCAGAATGTCCTAAAAGCATTTGAATACTTCTAAGATCTGCTCCCCCATTTAATAAGTGAGTTGCAAAAGAATGTCTTAAACTATGAGGTGATATTTCAGAATTAAGTCCTTTTTCTTTTAATATTTCTTTTAAGTTTTTAAAGAACCCTTGTCTAGATATACCAGCACCTCTAGAATTTAAAAACAAATAATCAGACTGTTTCTTTTTTAATAGTAGATTTCTTCTATCTAAGTATTCATTTAAATAATACTTTTCTAAATCATTAATAGGAACAATTCTCTCTTTACTACCTTTACCTTTAATTCTAATGATATCATTATTAAAATCTATATCATATAAAGTTAAACTAATAAGCTCAGATACTCTTAACCCTGAACCATACATTAATTCTAACATAGCTTTATTCCTATAGTCAAATGGAGTATTTAGTTCTATATCTAAGAGCCTATCTACTTCTTCAATAGTTAAACTATGAGGAAGTGTTTTAGTAGTCTTAGGCCTATCAATAAATTCACTAGGATTGTTAGTTTCATTTTCTTCTTTTTCTAAATAGTTATGGAAATTCTTAATAGTAGTAAGCTTATGAGCGACAGTTTTACTATCTTCATTACGATTATAACAGTGCTTTAAAAAATCAGTAATTACTTCTTTAGTGATATTTTTTGTATCATTAATTTTATTCTCTTCTAAAAAACTAATATAATCTTTCATCTCATAGCCATAACTTTTAATACTATTATTAGAAAGACCTTTTTCAAACTCACAATGATTAAGAAAATTATCTTTAGCAGTTACAAGTTTCATAACATCATCCTCAGTAAACATTATATAACTATTTCTAATT
>CAZJKS010000058.1:0-7666 GCA_964546695.1 uncultured Muribaculaceae bacterium
ATTACTTATTTAAAGCTTCTACTAATAAATCACTTGCCCTTTTAGGATTAACAGTTCCTTTAGTCTCTTTCATTACTTGACCCATTAAATATTTTAAAGCTCTATCATGACCATTCTTATAATCTTCTACACTCTCACTATTATTTTCTATTACTTTTGTAATTATATCTTTAATAAAACTATCATCTGTAATATTTTTAATGTTAAATTCTTTTTTTAACTCATCTAAGCTTTTATCTGTTTCCATTAAAGAATCTATCAAGTCTTTAATATTTTTATTAGATAACTCTCCTTTTAAAAGACTATCTATAACACTAACTAATTTCTCATATGAAAGATTAGTATCAGTTATTAATTTATTATGTTTATTCAAATATGATGAAACATCTGAAAGTAATAAATTAACAGCTTTAACATAATCAGTTTTAAATTCTAATAGTCCTAAGAAATAATCATTTAAAGATCTATTATTAATTAGTTTCTCTATTTGTAAAGAACTAAGACCAACTTTACTATATTTTTCTCGCAACTGATCTGGAAGTAAAGGTAATGTTTCAAAAGAGTCATTAATAAACTCATCAGTAATTTCAAGATAAGGAATATCTGGTTCAATAAAGTATCTATAATCATTACCAGTTTCTTTAACTCTCATCAAAATAGTCTCTTCTTTTTTATCATCAAAACGTCTTGTTTCTTCACAAATAATACCACCACTACTAATAACTTCTTCTTGTCTTTTAATTTCTTTTTCTATAGCAAGCCCTACATTATGAATAGAGCTAATGTTTTTAGTCTCTGTTCTAACACCAAGACTATCAGTTTTACTAATTGATACATTAGCATCACACCTCATACTACCTTCTTCCATTTTACAATCACTAATATTAGCATAAAATAGTATTTCTTTAAGCTTATTTAAATATGCCATTGCTTCCATACCATTTTTTATACAAGGTTCAGTTACTATTTCTATTAAAGGTACACCTGCTCTATTAAAATCAAGTAAACTAATTTCACCTCTATGAGCACTCTTACAAGTATCTTCTTCAATATGAATATCAGAAATACCTATTTTTTTCTTTATACCATCTACTTCTATTTCTACATAACCATTAGTACCAATTGGTGTTCTACTCTGAGTAATTTGATAACCCTTAGGTAAATCAGGATAAAAATAATTTTTTCGATCAAAATGCATTTTTCGAGTGATATCACAATTTAAAACTTTACAAGCCCTAACACCTTGTCTAATAATTTCTTTATTAACTGTTGGAAGTGTACCAGGATAAGCTAAGTCAACTACATTAATAGAAGTATTAGTATCCTTACCATAAGTATTAGCACTAGGTGAAAATAGTTTACTTTTACTTTTTATTTCCACATGAACTTCAAGCCCAATAGTAGGAACATATTCACTCATCTTTCTCCCTCCTCTATAAAACTAGCAAATTTATAAATAGTCGCTTCATCAAATGCCTTTCCAATTATATGTAAACCAATAGGCATATTTTCACTATTTTTACCAATAGGTAAAGATAACGAAGGAAGTCCTGCCATATTAACAGGTATAACTAAAACATCATCCATAAAAGCTTTATGAGGATCATCAGCTGAAGTTCCAAGAAAAGGTGCCACCCTTGTAGTAGTAGGACCAATAATTAAATCATAGTCTTTAAAAACTCTATTAAACTCTTTAGTAATATCATCTCTTATCATTAAAGCTTTATCATAATAAACTTTAGCATTATCACCACTTATTATATAAGAACCTACCATTATTCTTCTTTTAACTTCATCTCCAAATCCTTCTCCTCTAGTTTTTGTATACATAGAATCTAAATCATCATAATTTTTTGTTCTATACCCATAACGAACACCATCAAACCTAGCTAAATTACTACTAGCTTCACTCATAGCAATTATTTGATAAAGATTAACCGCTGTATCTAAATATTTCATATCTACTATATCAACAAATGCCCCTTGTTCTTTCAAATAATTAGATACTTCTTTTATCTTATTAATTATCTCATCATCAACAATATCACTAATAAAATATTTAGGTAAAGCTATTTTCATTCCCTTAATATCTTTACCAATTAATCTTGTAAAGTCTTCTTTATCTTTTTTTACACTAGTAAGATCTCTATCATCTTCACCAACTAAAATATTTAGTAAGGAAGCATTCTCATAAACAGTTCTAGTCATAGGTCCTATTTGATCAAGACTTGAAGCAAAGGCAACTAGTCCATAACGTGATACTCTTCCATAACTTGGTTTCATACCCACTATCCCTGTATAACTAGCAGGCTGTCTAATACTACCCCCTGTATCACTACCTAAAGCAAGAGGAACAAGCCCTCCTGATACAGCACTAGCACTACCACCAGAACTACCACCAGCTGTTCTTTTTTTATCATGAGGATTAAGTGGCGCCCCAAAATAACTAGTTTCACTAGTAGAACCCATAGCAAACTCATCCATATTAGTCTTACCAATAATTAGCATTTTATTTTCTTTAATCTTCTCTACAACACTAGCATCATATATAGGTATAAAATTATCTAAAATATGTGATGCACAAGTTGTTTTTAAATCTTTAGTAACAATATTATCTTTAACAGCAATAGGAATACCAAAGAAAAGATTATCAGCATCTACTTCTCCTAAAGCCTTAGCTTCTTCTACTACTTTATCATTTATGGTAATAAAGGCATTTAACTCTTTAGCATCTTCTATTCTTTTTAAAGCTTCTTCTACTAAATCAAGAGGAGTTATTTTTTTAGAAACTAATAACTCATGTATTTCTTTAATACTTAAATCTAAATATTTACTCATTAATCATCACCGGCACTTCTATAAAACTTCCATTCTTAAAAGGAGCATTGCTTATTGCATCTTTTGCACTTAACATACTTCCTACAACATCATCTCTTAATCTAGTATTATCTTCTATTGGTGTATACATCATTTCATCATCATAGTCTTTAACCTCTTTTATCTTATCTATATCATCCATTAGTACTTTAAGTTGTACCCTAAACTTCTCTATTTCTTCTTCAGTTAAAGAAATACGAGCTAAGTGTGCTACATGAAGTACTTCTTCTCTACTTAACTTATCCATAGTTCCTCCTTTTCTTACTAGCTTATTATAACATAATTTAAGAATTAAAAAAAGTAATAGTACTTATATTATATTTTCCTATTACCTAATTTTAAAATTCTTTCATTCGCTTTAGAAATTTGCATCTTTCTTCTATAATCATTTTCTAAAGCCACTTCAAGAAAGTATTTTTGATCTAAAAATCTTTCTACTTTATAAAAAGTTCTATTCTTATCTAATTCTTCTAAAGCTCTTTTAATTATTTCTTCTTTAATATAATTTTCTTTATATTCAAAGTTAAATATTTGTAAGTATTCTTCTAAGACTTTTAAATATCTAGAATCACTATTTTCACTAATAAAGGTATCTATTTTATCAAAACTAATAATATTATGACCATAATCAATTGATGTTAATGACTTGCAAAAAGAATCTTCAACTAAATATATTCTATATATATCAGGATAATATAATTCTTTATTTCTAATAACTTTCTTATTTTTAATCTTTATCTTTCTAAATTGATTAAAGCTAGATATTACTCTACTATTAACATCAACTACTTTATTACCAAGACTAGCAGATATTTTATCGGTAACTAAATTAAAATCACTCTCTAAATAACTAATGTTATATAGACTTAAAATACCTTTATTAGGCAAATAAAATTCTTTTTTTACTCTCATAATTAACTATTATTAGAATTAAACAATTCTATCCTTTCTTTTTCTATATTTGATAATTCTTTAAGCCATGAAGCGAAAGCAGTTATATCTTTATTTCTTAATAATTCAAAATATTTTATTCTTTCTTCTTTAGGAATAACAATTGGTGGGATATTATTTTTTAATAATTCAAAATTAATAAGGAGTCTCCCAGCTCTTCCGTTGCCAGCTTCAAAGGGATGAATATGTTCAAACTCTATATGAAACCCTGCAATTTTTTCGAATATATCTTTAATCTCATTGTGATTATAATTATAGACAAAATACATCATTAAATTATTAAGCTGTTCTGGTTTAGGAGAAATATCATCACTTCCTTTAATCATAACACTTACTTTTCTATAACCTTTTGTATCTTTTATATCTTGATTTATTGTCTCATTAATTTTTTTTATAAATCCTTCACTAAGTTCTAAATCATCACTTTTTAACTTTTCAAATAAAACATTCATGGCTTTCTTATGATTTATCGCTTCATATATCTCTCTAGGCTCTCTACCAGTTATCTTAAAACTATTATCATTAAAAAGAATAGCATACGTTTCTGCATAGGTAAGAGTGCTACCTTCAATTGCATTAGAATGATAGGTACTTCTAGTTATAAAATCTTCTAAATAATTATTGTTACTAATGATAAAATCTATAATTTTCACAGTCTATAACCTCCTTTAGTTATCTATATTGTATCACATATAACTATTTAAAACTATTTTAACTTTTAGAAAAATAGATATTACAATAATTAAACTCTTTCTCATCTAAATTAAGACTATAACTAGAATTAATATGAGTACATCTTCCATCAAAGTAAGTTGCAAATTTATCATTTTTTACATTAACTAAAGTATAAGGAGTATCTTTATCTATATTTAAGACATTACCTTTAATTAACATTACTTCTACATGACCTTTAGTTTTAATGATTAATGGAATATTACCAAATCTTTCTCTAATAGATGTTATTAAATCTTTTAATTCTAAACTATTAAGCTCTACTGATAAAGTAATAGCCTTATATCCTAATTTATAAAGATAATAAGCAGTATATGAATTAAAGACATTTAAATGATATAAAGCTATTACATTACTTGTTGGTCTAAATAAATTACTAACAATACTTTTATCTTTTAAGACATCTTTTATATAAAAGGGATTTCTTTCTATTACATCATAATTATCTAAATCTATTATTTCTTTAGTATTTATCCTATCAAATGTTACCTCTTTAATAATAGGCTCTTTATAATCATTAAGTCGCTCTCCTATTAGTCTTTCTGATAAAGTCCTTCTTGCAATATTTATATCCCCTATTCTAATAAAAATATCTTCATCCATATCTACATTTATATGTTTAGTAATAAATGGAGTATTACCTAGTTTTTCTAGTTGAGTAATTAATCTATCTTTAGATATAGGATTATTAATAGACTTCTCCACTATACTACCTCTATAAGTAACAGAGTGTTCTAAATCACTAAAAGTAAGACTAAACTCTTTTCCTAACCTCGCTTTTACATCTATATTAATAGGAACTTTTCTTGTAATAGTAAAATCTATTATTTCAAGGCTTTTATCAGTAGTCTTTCTAACTTCATCTAAACTATTCAACTTAACTTTATTATCAACTTCAACTATTTGTTTAGAATTAGCTTTATTAATTAGATTATCTTTCAAATCATAAAGATAATTAACTATCATTCCTTTATTACTTTCCCTAAATCTAATACCATCTCCTTGTAGTAAAGACCTATCAAGTTTTATTCTAATTCTCTCATCATTAACATCTATAACACTACCTAAATGACTTCCCAAATGATTAGGACTTTTTTTATTAATTAAGTCTATATCATTAAATAAATGCCCTTTAGTAAAGCCTCTATAAAACATAGTCTTTAGGTCCTCTAAATCTTTAGTAGTAAGTTCTTCTCCATCAAGTATTTTACGGTAATACCTAGTAATAAAAGCGACATAGCTAGGACTTTTCATCCTTCCTTCTATTTTAAGACTAGTAACATTACAAGGTAATTGCTTAATATCTAAAGAAGTATTTAACTCTTTCATTGATAAGAGATACCCTTCATCAATTAAACTCTCATCTTTATATAATTTATAAGGAAGTCTACAACTACCAACACATTCTCCTCTATTACCACTTCTACCACCTAACATAGAACTAAATAGACAATTACCAGAATAACTTACACATAAAGCCCCATGAATAAAGACTTCTAGTTCTATAGGTATATCTATTTTCTTTATTTCATCGATGCTCATTTCTCTTGGAAGTACTACTCTTTTTACTCCCATTTCGTATAGAAGTTTAATAGTCTCATAACTACTACTATTAACTTGAGTAGAAGCATGAATTGTAAGATTAGGATATCTTTCTAAGCATAAAGAAATCATACCAAAATCTTGCATTAAAATAGCATCTACACCTAGAATATATAAAAATTCTACTTCCCTAAGAAAATCTTCTACTTCATTTTCTTTTACTAAAGTATTCATAGTAACATATATCTTAACACCATAAATCTTACCTAGTCTTAAGACAGTCTTTAACTCATCATCTGTAAAGTTCTTAGCATAACTCCTTGCTCCAAACATTTTACCTGATAAATAAATAGCATCTGCCCCATTATTTAAGGCTATATAAAACGAATTTATATCACCTGCTGGTACTAATAATTCCACACTCATCACTGTCTTTCTATTAATAATATATTTATATCATACAAAATAATAATTATTTAAACAAGAAAAAGTACTAAGAATATATCTTAATACTTTACTTTTTACTTTATCAACATCTTGTTATAAAAAGACAATATTTCAGTATAATTGTTTAACTTTAGAACTTTTTTCATTCATTGTTATTACTTTCTTAATTTATAAATATAACTTTGATATTAAATCATCTTGATATGCTTGATACTTCTTTACAAACTCTTCTTTTTTACTAGAAGGTAGTTCTGATATTTTAACACCTAACTTACTTCTAGGTCCTGTATATATCTTAGTTGTTTTAATTATAGACTGCCTCGTTAATCCTAATTCTTTTGCTAAATTTTTATCTAATAAAACATCATAGATACCACATTCTGTAGATGAAGAGATAATAACATAATGTATATCTACATACTGTAATTGGTTATTACTATCATCACCAATTACTAAAACAGGTCTTACTTTAGTTTCCCCTGTATTATTAGGCTTAGTTGCCACATAAGTCCAAATTTCTCCTATCATTAATCCCACTCCTCATAATCTGGTTGTAATACATAACTAGTAAAATAAGCAGAGATATTAGATTTTGGGATTGTCTTATCACTTCGCTCATCGGGATCTAATCCTGTTCTAGATAATAACCAAGGTTCTTCTCTGTGGGTTATCTCTTCTAAGTACTTAGCATCATACTTTGCATAATTTTTCTTTATATATTCTAGTAAATCTATAGTATCTCTATCAAATTCTTTTAAGTTATAATCTAAATTAATAGGATTATATTCATAACTTTTATATTCGTGATATATAGAAGGAATAACTGGTCCATGAACCCAAGCTTCAAAGTCATCATCAAACAATTCTTTATCATAAAAAGCATAAGAAAATCCCTGAGCAAAATATAATAATTTTTGTAATTTCAAAGGTTCTGGATGTAATTCATTTATAAAGTATTTAGCAATATCAATCGCTTTATATTCGTTTTTCATTATTCAATCCCTCCTTCTTATAACTTAAGTATACTACATAGAATATATGTTCATCAATATGATTATTTAATTTTTTTAAATATTAAAAACACAACTTTCCTTATAAAGAAAAAAGTACTAAGAAT
>CAZJKS010000059.1:0-7626 GCA_964546695.1 uncultured Muribaculaceae bacterium
GCAATCAACTAACTTACATTTACAAATGATATAACCAAAGGAGAACTCACTATCTTTAACAAGGTTCATCAACTCTTTATTATTCTTCCACTCTTTAGGTATCTTAGTAGAACTAGCATGAATATATAACTCTCCCCTATAATTAGTTTTAAAGCTTCTTGTCTCTATTTTCTTTGCCTAATTTTATTAAGGTTGCATATGGTTCTGTTAAACTTAGTACTTTCACTTTATGATTCCTCCATGACATTTTAATTTATGTATCTGTTCATTACTTACAAACTTTTTAAATAATTTAAGAACTCTAAAGGAGGCTCTATTTCAAAATACATTTCTTTACTTGTAATAGGATGTATAAATCTAATGCTCTTAGAGTGTAACATTTGTCCAAACTCTGTTATATTTTTATGATTACCATATAAAGGGTCATTACTAACAGGATGTTTTATGTAGTTTAAATGTACTCTTATTTGATGAGTTCTACCAGTCTCTAAGATACATTCTATTAGGGTATTATTCTTAAATCGTTTTAATACTTTAAAGTTAGTTATTGCCTCTTTACTATTGTGTGATGTTACGGCCATTTTTTGTCTATTATTCTCATCCCTTCCAATAGGAGCATCTATTGTCCCTGTCTCATGCATTATAACTCCATCAACAATTGCAAGATAATGTCTTTCTATCTTTTTATTTTTAATCATTTCACTTAAAAGTTCCATTGTCTTAGCATCTTTTGCTATTACCATTAGACCACTTGTATCTTTATCAAGGCGATGAACAATACCTGGTCTAAAGGTACCATCACTACTTACTTTAGAGTGATATAATAAAGCATTAACTAAAGTATCTTTTATATGTCCTGGTGCAGGATGAACTACAAGGCCACTGGCTTTATTAATGATTAGCAAATATTCATCTTCATATACAATATCAAGAGGAATATTAGTAGGTTCAAGTTCATCAAATTTAATTTCTTCATCAAGACTAACTTCTATCTCATCACCTAGTTTTACTTTATAACTAGCATTTTTCTCTTTACCATTAACGAGGACTTTATTATCACTAATTAACTTAGCTACTCTACTCCTAGATAAATCACTGTTATTTGCAATATAACTATCAAGTCTATTTCCTTCACTATTTACTTCTAACTTCATCTTTTTTACCTCTTTCTTTTAATAATTCTTTTATTATAACAATAATTATTCCTATTACGATTAAAATATCTGCAAGATTAAAGATAGGATAATTAAAACCAAATATCTTAAATGATAAATAATCTATTATATAACCATCTATTAATCTATCTATAAAATTACCAAGTAAGCCTGCTAATACTAAAGAATAACCAACACTAAGTATTCTATCAACCAAATTGTTCTTTAACTCATAAATTATAAAGCATAGACATAATAAAGATATAAGTATTAGTAGATAAGTTTTACTTGCAAATAAAGAGAATGCTGCCCCATCATTTAAAACATAAGTTAAAGAAAAGAAGTTATCTATAATATTAATATTTGTTAAATAACTACTAACTAGATGCTTTATAATTAAATCTAATCCTAGTAAAAAACTAACTAGTACTATTATTAATATTCTATTCTTCTTCATTTTCTCTCCTTATATATTCTACTTTATTAACTATTAATTGTAATTCATCATATCTTTTTTCTACTGATCCTGTAAATATACAAATATCTCCTTTTTTTATATTTATATTATTTATATATACTCTTGGAAAGAAGATAAAATCAATAGATGCTGTCTCATCACTACCAGTTATAAAAGCCATATCTTCATCTTTTTTAGTCTTTATAGCTTTAACTTTTTCAACCATTACCATTACATTTACTATTCTATTAAAATAGTTACCTATGTTATTAATGTTAACTATATTCTTATATTTACTTTTATATGTAGTAACAGGATGATTACTAATATAAAAACCAAAACAATCTATTTCTTGTTCTAATAAAATGCTATTTGAAAATTCATTTACAATAGTTAACTCAGGTTTTAAAACTAGACTTTCATCTAAGTCTATTGTTAGATTACCATAATTAACAAGACTATCCAAGTTTGTAATAAGAGTTCTTTTATTATAGCCAAAGTTTCTAAATGAATCTGCATAGATTAAACTTTCTAGTTGTTTTTTTGTTACTCCTCCTCTAATTAGTTTAGAAAAAGCATCATATATATCTATAAAATCTTCTTTTCTAGATGATGTGATAATATTAGAAACATTAGTACCTATTCCTTTAATTGTAGAGAAGGGAAAAATAATATTATTATCTATAACAACAAATTTATCCATACTCTTATTTATATCAGGCTTTAATACTTTTAAATCATTAGTTCTAATTTCTCTTAAGTATAATTGTAATTTTGAAGTAGCACCAATAACGTTATTAAGTAAGTTAGCATAAAACTCTAATTTATAATGAACTTTTAAGTAAGCCATTTTGTATGCAACAAGTGAATAGGCAACAGCATGAGATTTATTAAAACCATATCCTGCAAATTTAAGAATACTAGCAAATATTGTTTTTGAAGTATTTTCATTATGTCCTAAAGCTTTAGCTTTTTTAATAAATTTACTTTCTTCATTTTTTAAAATATCCACTTTTTTCTTACTAATCGCCCTTCTTAAAATGTCTGCTTCTCCTAATGTATAACCAGCATATATATGAGCTACTTGCATTATTTGTTCCTGATAAATCATAATACCGTAAGTTTCTTTTAAAATAGGTTCTAATATTTTATCTAAGTAAATTACTTTTTCTTTTTTTTCACGTCTTGCAATATATAAATCTATATTCTCAGCAGGACCTGGTCTAAATAAGGCAATAGCAGCGATTAAATCGTCAAAACTATTTGGTTTAAGTTTTCTTAAGAAATTTCTCATGCCACTTGATTCAAATTGAAAAATACCACTCGTATCACTTTTGGTAAATAATTCATAAACTTTACTGTCAGTTAAAGGGATACTATTAAAGTCTATTTTAATATTTCTAGATTTATATACCATATCTATAATATTCATTATAATGGTAAGATTTCTAATACCGAGAAAATCCATTTTTAAAAGTCCTAGTTCTTCTAAATAATTCATAGAATAACCAGTTAAATAAATATCATCACTTTTAGTTAAGGGTATTACTTCATCTAAATCTTTTTTACACATAACAATACCAGCAGCATGAGTTCCTATTTGTCTTGGAAATCCTTCAATAATAGTAGAAACTTTATATACTCTTGATAATGCTTGATTGTTTAATATATATTCTCTAAAGTTATTATTTTCTTTATAAAAATCATTTAATTTTTTGCAAGACATAGCAGGAATATAAGATGTTAGTTTATCTACTTTGTATAAAGGTATATTAAAAATACGACAAACATCTCTTAGTACTTGTTTAGTAGCAAGTGTAGAAAATGTAACTATACCAGATACTCTTTTCTTACCATATTTGTTAGTAACATAATTAATAATATCATCTCGATAGATATCTGGAATATCTGTATCTATATCAGGCATAGTCTTACGTTCTGGATTTAAAAACCTCTCAAATAATAAATTATATTTTAAGGGTTCTATTTCTGTAATACCTAAAGAATATGCTACTAAACTTCCAGCAGCACTACCCCTACCTGGTCCTACTAATATTCCTTTCTTTTTAGCATATTTAATAAAATCATAAACAACAAGAAAATAATTAGCAAAGCCCATTTTATTAATTATATTAAGTTCATATATAAGTCTATCAAGATAATTTTTATTTACTTTATTATTTAATCTTTTATTTAGACCTGCTTTAGCAAGTGATATTAAATATGTATTAGAATCTATATTATTAGGGCAATCATATATAGGAAGTAATAATTCAGCTTTAGGTAATTCTAAATTACACATCTCTTCTAGTTTTATAGTATTATGAAGCCCAATATTATCATATGTATTTATTACATCTGTTACTTCTAATTCTTTATTTAGGATATCATAATTAATATTATCATTTATAGTTTTACCATCTTTTATTAAATATAGATATTTTAGATAAGTACTATCTTCTTTTCTTTTATATAAACAGGGTTTTAAATAGATAATATCTTTAGTAATAACAAGACTTTCTATTTCTTCTTTCTTAGTGCTAAAACCTAAGTAAATATCTTTTATTTTATTTTGGTAGGTTAAATAAAAATCTATACTTTTATATGGTATTGTAAATATAAGATTTTCTTGATATTTAAGAACATCATCTAAAGTTAAAGATTTATCATTTACTTTTGTACATATTTTGATTATATTTAAGTAGCCCTGATAATTTTTAACAAAGGCAAGAATAATATAATCTTCAATAGATATTTCTAAGCCGATAATGGGTTTAATTTTATTAGATTGACATTTTTTTATAAATTCCATTACTCCATACATATTATTATCACAAATAATAGCACTAGTCTTATTATTTTTTACACTATAATTAATAATATCATCTATCGATAAAAGACTTGATAAGAAAGAGTAATTACTCTTAACATATAACATATTATACATCTAATCACTCTCCTTTCTTCTTTTATATCATACTAATGTATGAATAGTCAATAATAATTTTTATTTGACTTTAAGTTATATTTATGATAAAGTTATTAAGCAGAAACGTTTAGTAAAGGAGGAATTATTATGGCAAAAAAAGTTACTAGCAAAAAACCTTTAACAGGAAATAGTAGATCACATGCTTTAAATGCTACAAAAAGACAACAAAAACCAAATTTACAAGTAATTAGACTTGAAGATGGCACTAAGATTAGAATGAGTGCAAGAGAAATTAGAAGTTTAAGAAAACAAGATAAAAAAGTTGCTTAAAAAGATAGCCCTATTTGACTATCTTTTTTATTTGCCATAATATCTATTAAATTGTTTTTCTTTATATTCTAAATTTTTTCTTTCTTTTAATGTAGAAAGTCTACTGAAATATTCCAAATCTAAATCGGAAGGTTTTTTACTAACAGTATTATCAACAGTATTGTCAACAAATTCTACTACCGAGTAAGAATTAAAAGGTGTAGACTTTATTATATTATCAGTTAGTCTTATACCTACTCTATTTGCTGCTAAAGCTTCAGTATAAGCTTTTTCTCTAATTTGATATTTATTCATTAAATGCTCCTTTCTTATTGCGCTTTCATATTATATCACATTTTAGCTACAATGTAAAGCATTAATGAATTCATTTTTCTAGATAATCTTTTCCTTTGAACCCATCTCCATTTGGTTCTTCTTTTAATAAATTATTATAATTTTGTTGTCTTAATACTTCATAAATAACAATAGCAACACTATTAGAAACATTTAGAGCCCTAACGTTTGAAGTCATTGGGATTCTAAGACAATGAGATATATCTTTTTGTAATATTTCTTTTGGAATGCCAGTTGACTCTTTTCCAAAAATAAAATATAAATCTAAATCATTTTTATTAGTATAATCAAAACTAGTATGAGGTTGTTTACCATATCTTGTTAAATAATAATAGATGCCTTTGTTTTTAGATTTAAATTCTTCAAAGTTTTCATAGATAGTATAATCTAGTTTATCTATATAATTAACAGCACTTCTTTTAAGATGTGCTTCATCTAAAGAGAAACCTAAAGGTTTTATTAAATGTAATTTTGTATTAGTCGCTACGCACGTTCTCATAATGTTCCCTGTATTTTGGGGTATTTCTGGTTCATATAATACTATGTGATTCATAACATCCTCCAAACTAAAACAAGACTATTGTCCTGTTTCCATATTAACATCAAGAAAGTTTAGGGCCTCATCTCTTGTTAATAATGCCCCATTAAGCCCATCTTCTATAGCAGTTACAACTCCATCAGTGAATTTAACTAAGCAAGGAATTCTCGTAACTGTATAATTAGAATCTGCAATTAACTCGTTTATATAATTTATCTCGTCTTCAACACTTTCTAAGTTTACGTAAACTAGTTCTTCATAATTATTACTTTGTAGATTGCTTTTTATACTTTCTTCAAACTCTCTACATTCATTATTACTTGCTGTACAAAAATATAAAATTGGTGATGGATTTTCGGTTAAATAGTGTTCAACTTCAGTTGGATTAATCTCAGAGATAACATTTTGTAAAACTGGTATCTCATTTTGATAATTTTTATAAGTATTATACCAACTAGCTAAATATAGAACTAGAGCAATTACAGCAGCATATATAACTACTACAATTATATAATTTTGATTTTGTTTTTTCTTATTCTTCAATTTCATCACCTCTAACTTAATTCAATTGTAACACAATCTTTTCTTTCCTACAATAATAGTTTAAAAATTTTAGGCAGAAAAACTTTCTTATTACAAATGTAACCATAAAATATCATAAAGGAGGACAAAATGTATAATAATAGACCTATATATCAAAATAATAACCGAAATGGATTCATACCTTTAGTAATTGGAGGGGTTATAGGATATGGTTTAGGTAGTTACAATAGACCTAATTATTATTCATATCCAATCCCTTTCTATCCAGTATATCCAATGTATCCAGTGTATCCGTATTTTAGGAGATAATATTAATACTTATCTCCTTTATTTATATACACTTTATATAGAAAAAAGCCCTATGGACTATTTTATTTCTGTTATTTCAACTTCATAACTACCATTAGGACTTTCTACTGTAATAATATCTCCTACTTTATGATTAAGTAGAGCTTTAGCAATAGGACTTTCATTAGATATTCTTCCTTCAAAAGGATCTGCTTCTTGGCTACCTACAATTTTATATTCATCTTCTTCATCGTCTTCATCAACATATTTAATTGCAACTGTACTACCAAGTCCTACTACGTCTTTTGGAATTTCCTTAATAATTTCAACGTTTTCAAGCATCTTTTCAATAGTTTTAATTCTACCTTCAATTTGAGCTTGTTCATTTTTTGCAGCATCATAATCAGCATTCTCAGATAAATCTCCTAGACTACGTGCTTCTTTAATAGCCTGTATATTAGCAGGTCTTTTTTCATTTATTAATTCACTTAATTCATTCTTTAAATCATTAAGTCCTTCTTCAGTTAAGTAAACTGGTTTTTTGTTTCCCATTATAATCACCTCAAAATATAATAATATTGGCTAGGAGCACCCTAACCATAATACGAGTAAAATTTTAGCACAAATTTACAAAAATATCAAGCATTATTTTCATTAAATTTCTTTAGTATATTATGCATTACACTTTAAAATGATACTAAGAATTAACAATCCATTCAACAATTATCTTCTTAAGAGAAAAATATGTCTCTTTTTCATACTGCATATTACAAATACAATACTTTTTATTAGCAATATGAGAGCAGAACATACACTCATCAAGATTAAAACAATCTTGAATAAATAAAGAGTTACTTATTTTATTAGAACAAATAACACTATAGGAGTTACTACAATTATTAGAGTCATCTACTCTAATAGAAAAGATACAATTTCCACTACGTTGAGAAGCTAGTAAAAATTCACTTCTACCACATCCATCACAAAATACTATATTTTTACAGTTAGAACAGTTAGTAGAATTATAGACATAACTAGAATCATATATAGTATC
>CAZJKS010000060.1:0-7556 GCA_964546695.1 uncultured Muribaculaceae bacterium
GAACATATAAATTAGAAAATGCAAGTCAAGGATATTGGACAGATATAATAGATGATGTAGTTGGGAAATATATATGTTTAGATGGAAGTGATAGTTGTAGTAGTCCAGTTTATGTAGGAGGAGCGACAACTTCATATGTATATTATAGAAATGTAGGATATGAAAATATAATCTTGGGACAAACTGTGAGTTATCAAGATGGAACATATACAATAGATGATTATGAAGAAATAGATGCAAGTGAATATTATGATAATTATTCAGATTATGTAGGATATTATATGTGTAGTGATGGGACAAGTAGTAGTTGTAGTACTATATATTATATTATTGGTACATATACAGGTGATTCAAACTATCTCGCATATAGAGTATCAATGGAAAATGGAGAGACTTATGAAAGTTTGGTAGAGGATGCCTATAATACAAAGTGGATATATGGAAATGATGTAGAGTATGATGAAAGCTCAGGAACATATACTTTAAAAACTACAACAACAAGTAGTCCAATGGACTGGTATGATGAAGATGAAAGAGAAAGATTATCAAATGGATATCATTATACTTGTTTTTCAACTAGTGATACCTGTGAAGGTAGTGTATATTATATTCATTATTTTGGAAGTAGTAGTTATGCCTATTATTTAACCTTAAGTAATGGAGCAGATATAGAGAAAGCTAAGGAAGAAATGTTTACGAATACAAATGATTCTACAATAAAAAGTTATATAGATAATTGGTATTATGAAAATATGACAGAATATACAAAATATTTAGAAGATACAGTATGGTGTAATGACAGGAGCTTTTATAGTGGCGCATTAGCAGGAAAGGATATAGATGCTGGAACTAGTTCTTCATACTTTGGGGCATATCAAAGAGCATATAGTATATACAGCCCAAGTTTAGAATGTTCTAGGAATGATTCCTTTACAGTAAGTGAATATAATGGTAATGGAGCCTTAAAATATCTAGTAGGTTTATTAACAGTAGATGAGATAATGCTAGCAGGAGGAAGTTACAGTACTACTAATACGAGTTATTACTTATATACGGGAGAAAATTGGTGGAATCTTTCGCCTTACTACTACAATGACGGAAACGCACGTGTTTTCTCAGTGAGTTCTAATGGTAGCTTGTACTACTACTATGTGTCTTACTCTTACGGTATCCGTCCTGCTATTTCCCTATCTTACAACATGGTAGTATCTAATGGTGATGGAACAAGTGAAAATCCTTATGAGGTTTCAACTGAAGAAGAACTATATGGGTAATATAAAGGGCAAATTATTTTGCTCCTTTCTCCTTAATAAAAATAATGTCTAAATTTGCAGATGGGTTTACAATAAATTTCACAAAATGTTCATAATTATTTAATATACTTGAAAAAAGGAGAGTGTATATGAAAAGAAGAGCAAAAAATATTATAATGATAGTATCTTTGATAATATTGTTATGTACAACTACTATCACAATTTATTTTGTTCAAGAAGAAAATTCTGTATCTTCTAATGTAATAATAACTGATAGTAATATGCCAACTGATATACCTGATAATAATTCAAATGATGATGTCCCTGAAAAGCCTGAAGGAGAAACTGATGAAAATGATAGTTCAGAAACTCCTCCTGAAATACCTGATAATAATGAAAGTGAAGCTCCAACAGATATACCTGATAATAATGGTGGAAATATGCAAGATGAAATGATTGTAGAAGAAACTAGTCTAGATATACCTTTATTTTACTTAATCTTATTATTAGTTCAAAGTACTTTAATTATGGCAATTATTATTTATATGCTTATGTCTAAAGCTAATAAGAAAAACCTTAAAGAAACAATGAGTTCAACTGATAAGGTAATTATCTATATACTAAGCATCATTATTATGACAGCTATTTTATTTGCTTGTGAATACTATATTATTAAAAATATTCCTCTAACTAATGAGGAAGTTAATGATACTTCAAATAATACTACCTCATCTGCTGTAGTAGAAATTACCGAAGATACTGAAATTAGTGGAGAAACATTTGTATCTACTAATCAAGATGAAAATGCTATTTTAGTAACAGGAGATATAAATGTTACTTTAGATGATATTGAAGTTAGTAAGGAAGGTGATTCCGATGGTGGAGATAATACTAGTTTCTATGGTATAAATTCTGCTATTCTTGCCAAAAATGGTGCTAATCTAACTATTACTAATGCCAATATTACAACAAATGCTACAGGTGCTAATGGTGTGTTTAGTTATGGTGGTAGTGCTACTACTGAAAATACAACTTCTGATGGTACTACTGTAACTATTAGTGATTCAACTATTACTACTACTAAAGATAACTCTGGAGGTATTATGACTACTGGTGGTGGTACTATGATTGCTAGTAACCTAACTATAAATACAGCAGGTACCTCCTCAGCTGCTATTAGAACAGATAGAGGTGGAGGTAGTGTTACTGTTGATGGAGGCACATATAAAACAACAGGACAGGGTTCACCTGCTATATATTCAACTGCTAGTATTAGTGTAAGTAATGCTACTTTAGTATCAGAAGCATCAGAAGGTATTGCTATTGAAGGGAAAAACAGTGTTACTATTGATAATTGCGACCTAACAGATAATAATACAAAATTGAATGGTCTTTCTACAACTTATAAAAACATATTTATATATCAATCTATGAGTGGAGATGCTGCAGAAGGTAGTTCTAGTTTTACAGCTACTAATAGTAATATAACTACTAATAATGGAGATACTTTCTATATTACTAATACAACAGCAGTTATAACTTTAGAAAATAATACATTTACTAATAATGATTCTACTGGTAATTTTCTAAGAGCCCAAAAAGATTCTTGGGGTAGTAGTGGCTCTAATGGAGGAGATGTTACTCTTAATTTAATTAATCAAGATGTATCTGGAAGTATTGTAATAGATGATGTTTCAACTCTAGATATGACCCTAGAAGATAACTCTTCTTTTGAAGGAGTTATCAACACTTCAAATACTGCTGAATCTATTAGTTTAACTCTAGATGAAGATTCAACTATTACTCTAACAGGAGACAGTTATATAACAGAGTTAAATAATGCCGATAGTAGTAATAGTAACATTAATTTTAATGGATATACTTTATATATTAATGGAACAGCCATAAACTAATAAGAGCTTAGAGAAATCTAATCTCTTTTTAATTAATCTTGACTTGACATATTTAAATAATAATATATAATAATTTTGTAAGGGGGCTAACAAAATAAGGGGCGTGCTTTTCATGGAAAAGAATATAGTATATGAAGTAAAATCATTAGAAAATGCAATCTCAAGATATATCTTTAGTCATAATGAGGATAAAATATATCTTCAGCCACCTTCACCTATGCAAATAATGATTATTGATTATTTACTAGCACATCAAAATGATAAAGTATATCAAAAAGATTTAGAGCTTGTTTTTAAAGTGAGAAGATCATCACTTTCTGGGGTTTTAAAGACTCTACAAAAAAGAGGTTTTATTAGAAAAAATGTATCTGATATTGATAGTAGAACTAATAGAATAGTTCTAACGAAAAAAGCAATGACCAAAGAAGAAGATGTATCTAGTTTCCTTAAAGAAATAGAAAACGAACTAATTAAAGACATCGACAAAGAAAAGCTAGATATTTTTTTTGAGGTCTTAAAAGATATGAAGAATAATATTGATTTATTGCAATAAAATTTTAATTGTAAGGTAACTTACAAAAGAAAGGAGATAATATGTTAGGAATATTAAAAAGATTAACAAAAAGAGATATTATATATTTATTAATTAGTATAGTTTTTATAGTTTTTCAAGTTTTTCTTGATTTAAAATTACCAGATTACATGTCTAATATAACAACACTAGTTCAAACTGAAGGAAGTAGTATGCAAGATATTTTAGTACAAGGTAGCTATATGCTATTATGTGCTATGGGAAGTTTAATCTCTGCTATTATCACTGGTTATTTTGCTGCTTCTATTGCTTCTCACTTAGGCAAAACCTTAAGAAAAGCTGTTTTTAATAAAGTAGAGAATTTTGGAATGGAAGAGATTAAACTATTTTCTACTAGTAGTCTAATTACAAGGACAACTAATGATGTAACTCAAATACAAATGTTAATTGCTATGGGTATGCAATTACTTATAAAAGCTCCTATTACTGCTATTTGGGCTATTACTAAGATAGCTGGAAAAAGTTTTGAATGGTCAATAATTACTTTCGGTGCTGTTGTCGTATTAATTATTTTAAATGTAGTACTAATATTAATCGCTGTACCTAAATTTAGAATAGTTCAACGTCTTACAGATAACTTAAATAGAATTACAAGAGAAAATTTAATAGGAATAAGAGTAGTAAGAGCATATAATGCTGAAGGTTATCAACAAAATAAATTTGATAATGCTAACAATGAATTAACAGGAGTAAATGCCTTTGCTCAAAAACTTATGGCGCTACTTAATCCCTCAATGCAATTTATTATGGCTACTTTAACTCTTTTAATTTACTTTGTTGGGGCTATATTAATTCAAAATGCTGTAATAGATACACGTATATCCTTATTTAGTGATATGGTTGTATTCTCATCATATGCTATGCAAGTAGTTATGGCCTTTATGATGCTTGCTTTGATATTTATTATTTATCCTAGAGCAAATGTCTCTGCTAAAAGAATTATTGAAGTATTAGACACAAACATAAATATTAAAGACGGACCCCTTGATAATCCTAAAACAGAAGAAGAAGGGACAGTTGAATTTAAAAATGTATCCTTTAAATATCCTGATGCTGAAGAGTATATGCTTCATAATGTATCCTTTAAAGCTAATAAGGGAGATACAGTAGCTTTCATTGGTTCAACTGGTAGTGGAAAATCAACTCTAATCAATTTAATACCTAGATTTTATGATGCAACAGAAGGAGAAGTGTTAGTTGATAACATTAATGTAAAAGAATATAAACAAGAAACATTATATAATAAATTAGGGTATATACCTCAAAAGCCAATTATGTTTAGTGGTACTGTAAATGAAAATGTTTCTTATGGAAATAACGGTAAAGGAAAGCCTAGTGATAAAAAGATTAAAGAAGCGATAAAAATAGCTCAAGGAACAGAATTTGTTGAAAAGATGCCTAAAAAATATAATGCTCATATTGCTCAAGGTGGTACCAATATATCAGGAGGACAAAAACAAAGATTATCTATCGCTAGAGCAATTGTAAGAGACCCAGAAATATATATATTTGATGATAGTTTTTCGGCTTTAGATTATAAAACAGACAGTAATCTCCGAAAAGATTTAAAAAAATATACAAAAGGAGCTACTACTTTAATTGTTGCTCAAAGAATAGGAACAATTAAAGATGCAGATAAAATTATTGTTCTTGATAATGGTAAAGTAGTAGGAGATGGTACCCATAAAGAATTATTAAAAAAATGTAAAGTCTATAAAGAAATAGCCTTATCACAATTAAGTAAGGAGGAATTAGAAAATGCCTGAGAGAAAGCAAACAGAAAAAGCAGAGAACTTTACTCTAGCTCTTAAAAATTTAATAAAAAATTGTAAACCATACTTTGCTCTTATTATTACAGCTTTAATTCTTGCCGCATTAAGTTCCATTTTATCTATTATAGGACCTAATAAATTAAGTACAATCACAGATGAGATTGCAAAAGGCCTAACTGGTAATATTAATCTTGAACTTATTACAAGTATTTTCATCTTTCTTTTAACAATCTATATTTTAAGTGCTGTTTTCAATTATTTACAAGGCTTTATTATGGCTGTTGTTACTAATAGATTTTCTAAAAAATTAAGAACAGAGATATCTAAAAAAATAAACAAATTGCCACTAAGGTATTTTGATAACAATAGTTATGGAGATATTTTATCTAGAGTAACTAATGATGTAGATACAATAGGACAAACAATGAATCAAAGCATTGGTAGTTTAGTAAGTGCAGTTACTTTATTTATTGGTTGTCTTATAATGATGTTTGTAACTAACTATATTATGGCTTTAACTGCTATAATAGCAACAGCAATAGGTTTTAGCTTTATGATTACAATTTTATTGAAATCGCAAAAGTATTTTGATATCCAACAAGAAGAACTTGGTAATTTAAATGGACATATCGAAGAAATTTATTCAGGTCATAATGTAGTAAAAGTATATAATGGAATTGAAGAGTCTAATAAGAAATTCGATGAGATAAATAATAGATTGCAAGAAGCAGTTAGAAAAAGCCAATTCTTATCAGGTATTAATCAACCAATTATGTCATTCATAGGTAATTTTGGTTACGTTGCTGTTTGTATAGTTGGAGCTCTACTAACGATAAATGGAGATATTTCTTTCGGTGTAATAGTTGCCTTTATGATTTATATTAGACTATTTACAACTCCACTTACCCAAATAGCCCAAGCTATGACACAACTACAATCTACTGCCGCTGCTTCAGAAAGAGTTTTTGCCTTTTTAGATGAAGAAGAAATGCCAAATGAGTTAACTAAAAAGAATAGTTTAAATCCTTCTAAAGTCAAAGGAAATATTAAATTTGATCATGTTAAGTTCGGTTATACAGATGAAAAAATAATAATTAAAGATTTTAACTGTGTCGTAAAAGCCGGACAAAAAATTGCAATTGTAGGCCCTACAGGTGCAGGTAAAACAACTATGGTTAATCTTCTTATGAAGTTTTATGACATCAATAATGGTGATATTAAAATAGATGATATTTCTACTAAAGATTTAACAAGAGAAAATATCCATGATTTATTTGTTATGGTATTACAAGATACTTGGTTATTTAAAGGAACAGTTAAAGAAAATATTAGATACAACAATGAATTTGTAACAGATGAAGAAATAATTAATGCCTGTAAAGTAGTAGGATTAGATCATTTTATTAGAACATTACCAAAAGGATATGATACAGTCTTAGAAGATGTAGAAAGTATTTCTGCTGGAGAAAAACAATTACTTACAATAGCAAGAGCAATGGTTAAAAATTCTCCTTTCCTAATACTAGATGAAGCAACCTCATCAGTTGATACAAGAACAGAAGAATTAGTTCAAAAAGCAATGGATAAATTAACAGAAGGAAAAACGTCTTTTATAATTGCCCATAGATTATCAACAATTAAGAATGCTGATTTAATCTTAGTTATGAATGAAGGTAATATTATTGAACAAGGAAATCATAATCAATTAATGAAGAAAAAAGGCTTTTATGCTGATCTTTATAATTCGCAATTTGAAAAAATAAGTTAAAAAAGCGACCCATAAAGTAGACATATAAACAAAAAGACTTTTTATGATGAAATACACTTCCGAAAGGAGGTGTTTTATCATAGTTTCAATCTGATAAATATAACAATGCAATGTAAAAGATTTGTATATAATTACTACTTCGATTACTATAAAAAATCATATAATCTATGTAAAGCTTTAAAAAAATTGCAAGAAGAGTATAAATAATATTCATCTATTTCTTTTGCCATTTCATAATAAGTGTTATACTTAAAGTAG
>CAZJKS010000061.1:0-7424 GCA_964546695.1 uncultured Muribaculaceae bacterium
TTACTTACTAATTTAAATATACTAAACTATCACTTAGTTATTCTATATAGTGTATTGTAGAAACTTTCCTTATATATAAAAAGCTGTTAAGAATAATTTATCCTTAACAGTCATATTTAAACTGTAACTTCTAATAAAACATTTTTTACTATATTATCCATAAATGTTAATTTATTATTCATAAGTTCAGCTTTTATAATATCATAATTATTTTTAACTAAATCTAATATTTCTTTAACTTTAGGTAATAGTTTATTCTTCTTAGATAACTCTTTTACTATAGTCTCTAAGTTAGTTAATTTAGTATATTTACCAAAGTTATCACTCTTAATAAATGTATTATATAAATTATTAAATGATACTAGGTCAATATTATTAAATCTTTTATCTTCTAAAAGCTTTAAAGTTGTACATAAATTACCTGCTGAAATTGCAATATCAAGCATCGTATTACCTTCATTATTTCTAATATTAGGGTTAATTTCTTTATTTCTTTTTAACTTTTTAATGATATTTACTGTATGAAGATAATCTTTAGTAGCAAGGATATGAGCGAAAGTATTACCTTCTTTGTTTTGATGATTAATATCACTATCTATATTATTCATATATTTTTCTACTAAAGCATATCTTTTACTCTTTAATAATTTCATTAAAACAGTATTTCCATCCTGATCTGTTGTATTTAGACTAACTATTCCTTTTTTTAAGAGTTTATCTACTATATCTAGATGTCCTTCTTTTATAAGTTCAAATATCAAGGACGGTTCTTCTTCACAAGCATTAGTTGCTTGCATTTCATCGTAAAACATTTAAAACACCTCTTCTTTTACGTGCGGTATTTATTATACCATACACTTGATGATTTGTCAATTTTACTACATTAGTAGTCTTGCCAACTCCTTGATATTTATACATTTTTTTAAAATCTATCTTTAGGTCCTTTTCGCATTGGACCCATATTTCTTCTATCATCAATAAACATATCTCTAAATTCTTTTCTATCGTGAATATGGTTATTATCGATACTTCTAATTCGTGAGTTAGGTAATCCTTCTCTTCTTGTAATGAATTTATCTACTTTCCTTAAGTTAGACATATTCGTCTTTGTTTCTTTTTCATAATTATGTCTAGCATCAGAATTACGATATCTAGCATACATTATTATAAAATATATAAATCCTGATAATAAGAATATATAATTATATTCAAAATCATATGTAAATAGCATAATTATAAAGCCTAGTATCTCTACTAGAAAAGAAACAGCAAAGAGTTTAGGAAGATGAATAGGAATACTTCCCATTGTTTCTTTTGTCCTTGCATTAACTGCTACATAATGAAGAATTTCTTTATTGCCAGTAACTTGTTGATAACTATATAACCAAACTGGTAAATAAGCAGCTTGCCATTGATTTCCTTTGGTTGTAAAGTTTTCTTTGTCCCAAATAACACCTCTATCATAACTTTTCAAAGTATCTTTAACAGAAAACTTAGCAATTTCTAAAGCTTGACTATTAACTATATCTTGTAATTCATTAACATTAGTATCTCTTTTTTCTGATGTATACCCTCTTAAATAATTAGCATTAAACTTAACACAATTTTCTGTATCAAAAGGCATAATAGCATTTATTACATTGTTAGTTTTAGATGAAGATGTTTTATTTAGTTTATCAGAACTCGATTCAATAGTTAAACCGTCTATAGTTAAATCAAACTCTCTTTCTACATTAAATAAATCAGCATCATAAAAGGTTCTAGTTTCATCGCCTCTTCTTAAAACGTATCTTCTTACAAGTCGTTCTGCTTGTCCTGTTAAATTTACATGAGCATTTACATCTACTATCATATAAGGAAAATATACTCCCATGATATTTTCAGTTGTAAATTCTTTTTTAAATTGAGGATGGGCAAAGAAATTTCTTTTATTTACAAACTTTTCAATTTCTTCTTTAGCTATTTCTTTTGTTACTTTAAAGGGCAATACAACATCAGGAATAGCGCCATTAGGTATTTGTTTATTAAGTGATAATGTATTTCTACACCAATGACAACGAGCTCCTTTATTTGATTTAGTATCAATTACTACTTCAGCCCCACAACTTTCACATTTCAAAGTTATAATATCACTGACATCTTCTTTTATATCTTGAGCTCCACTTGCTAAAACTTGCCCTTTTAATTCACTTATATCACTAACAAGTCCAGAGATTTTCTCTTCTTCAAATTCATAATGACAAAAATTACATCTCAGTTTGCCTGTTTTAATATTTAATGCTATATCAGTAGAGCCACATTTAGGACATTTATCTTGTCCATTTTTAGAGTTAATATCTGTCTTAACTATTTTAGGTTCTTCTTTTATATTTTCAATATTTTTCTTTGTCATTTTAAATTCCTAAGATTTTAGATTTAGCAGCATTAAAATCTTCTTCAGTGATAACTCCTTCATCTAATAATTTTTTTAATTCTTTTAGTTTGGCATATGGATCTTCTTTTTGTTGTTCTTTTGGAGTAGCAGAATTAAGAAATGGATTTTGGGTTGCTGTTTCATTTTGTTTAGTTACTTCTTGCATAACTCCTGCAGCATTCATACCCATTCCCATAAAGGCCATACCAACACCACCGTTAGAATTATCTCCTGCTTTTTCAATACCACGAGCAATAGATTGTTGCATAAAAGAATTGCCACGATTTCCTGATAGAGCATCTGCTTTTTTAACATCACTTAATAATTTCTTGGTATCTTCATCATATTCTATAGCAAGTATAGCGGTTTTAACTATCTCAAGACCACGAGAACTCTTCCACTTATAAGCTTCTTCAATCGCTTCGCTTAAGGCTTCAGCAAAACCTATTTGATCACCTTGTATTTTAGTAATTCTATTACCTTTATTAGGGTCATTGGTATAATTTGCAAAAGCTGCTGATAATGTACTTACTACTTCATTAAATAGTTGGTTACTAGCATCATTATCCATATCAGCAATATCGAATACTTGGGCATTAGGTCTAAGATAGGTTTGGGGAACAAAGTTTTTAACAAATAGTAAAGGGTCTACTATTTTTAGCGTATATGTTCCTCTTGTAATTAATCCTACTTGAGCATTTAAATAGGCATCTTCAAAATATATTTCTGATTGTGTGCCAAATTTATTATTAGGTATTTCTTTTAGGTTTATATAGAAAGCTAATTGTTCACTACCAGGTTGACCTCCATATTTAAACCTTTCCCAAGATGTATTTATTGTAGATGCTAAGATGCCATCGCCACTAAATATTGAACGAGAGTTTTTATCATCTGATTTAAACTCATAACCTCCTGGTTCTGCTATCATTCCTGTTATTTTTCCATCTTGTAAAGTAATAAGTGCTGTTCCTTCAGGAACTATAATTTTACTTCCATTAGTAATAATATTTGATGAACCTTTATAGTTCTCTCCACGTCCATTATTCGTACCATGTGGAACTGCTTGAAACAATGCTGCTGTTGATGGTACATCTTCTTTAGGTCCATAAAAGTCCTTCCATTGATCGGCAAAAGTCCCACTTAAGGCTCCCGAAAATGCTTTAATAAATCCCATATATCTACCTCTTTCTTTATAATTTTATTAATATTACTATCCATATATATTATAACATATTTGAAAAGATTTTTTTCAGTTTTTATTTGTTATTGTTTCTTTACCACCCATATATGGTCTTAAAACTTCTGGTATTGTTATACTTCCATCTTCATTATAATTATTTTCAACTACAGCGATTAAACCACGAGGTGATGCTACTACGGTATTGTTTAGGGTATGAACAAAATATGTACCATTTTCTCCTTTAGTTCTAATACCTAATCTTCTTGCTTGAGCATCTCCTAGGGTTGAACAACTACCTACTTCAAAGTATTTTTGTTGTCTTGGACTCCATGCTTCTATATCACATGATTTAACTTTCAAATCAGCAAGATCACCACTACAACATTCTAATTGTCTAACAGGAACATTCATATTTCTAAATACTTCTACAGTAAATTTCCACATTTTCTCATACCAATTCATAGACTCTTCTGGTTTACAAATAACAATCATCTCTTCTTTTTCAAATTGATGAACACGGTAAAGTCCTCTTTCTTCTAGACCATGAGAACCTCCTTCTTTTCTAAAACATGGTGAATATGAAGTTAATGTTATAGGTAGTTCTTCTTCTTTAATAATTTGCCCTTTATATCTACCTATCATAGAATGTTCACTTGTGCCTATTAAATATAAGTCTTCTCCTTCTATTTTATACATCATTGCTTCCATCTCAGGAAATGACATAACTCCTGTTACTACATCACTATGAATCATAAAAGGTGGTATACAGTAAGTAAAACCTTTATCTATCATGTAGTCTCTTGCATAAGAAATCATCGCTTCATGAAGTCTTGCTATATCTCCTGTTAAGAAGTAAAAACCTTCACCAGATGTTCTTCCTGCTGCTTCTTTGTCCATACCATTAAGTCTCATAATTATATCGGCATGATATGGGATTTCATATTTAGGTTTATATGCATCTCCAAAACGTTCTACTTCTACATTTTCACTATCATCTTTTCCTATTGGAACACTATCATCCATAATATTAGGAATTACTAGCATCTTACTTCTTAACTCATCGTTTAATTTTTTCTCATCTTCTTCTATAGTAACTAACTTCTCATTAATTTTTTTAACTTCTTCTTTTTTCTTATTTGCTTCTTCTATTTTTTTATCTTTCATTAGAAGACCAATAGAACTACTTTCTTCATTACGAGTTTTTCTTAATTCATCACCCTCTTGTTTTAAAGCTCTAATCTTCTCATCTAACTCTATTACCTCATCTACTAGAGGTAATTTTTCATCTTGGAACTTTTTCTTAATATTTTCTTTAACAAGTTCCTTATTTTCTCTTACAAATTTAATATCTAACATATTCTCCTCCTTCTAGTCGAAAACAAAAAAAGAATGGACCTTAAGGAGTCTATACAATGAGTAAATATGAGTATAGACGGTGCCATCCTTATTATACTTAATTTAGATAACGGTATTACCCGGATATAAAATCATCTAAAGAGTAGATAGTTAAGGTTTAATCATTGTTTCCACCAACCACAATGTCTCTAGGATTAAAGTACTTAACATTGTCTCTTGTTATCGACTTGATTTTATTATAAAACTTAGTGGAGTTTTTTACAAGTAGTTTTATTTAGTTTCTATAATTAATTTTATAGCAGTTCTTTCTTCTCCATCAATTGCTATGTCTGTAAAAGCTGGGATACAGACAATGTTTTTACCAGCTGGTGCTAAAAATCCTCTTGCTATGGCTATGGCCTTAATCGCTTGATTTAGGGCTCCTGCTCCTACTGCTTGTATTTCTACACTACCATTTGTTCTAAAGACATTAGCTAGTGCCCCTGCTACTTTATTAGGGTTTGATTTTGATGAAACTTTTAGTGTTTCCATAATTTTATCATCCTTTCTTTTCTAAATTATTGTATGTACTAGTTTAGAAAGAAAGAACAAAAAAAGAGCTTATGCTCTTAAAATAAACTTTCTATTTCTTCTTTTTTAGGTTCAGGATCTTTTTTTTCTACTACTTCAACTTGTGGTGTTACTTCTTTTGGTTCTGTTTTTTCTGTAGTTGGTACTTGAACATTATTAGTACTTACTTGTTCTACTGTAGGTGTTACATTTACAGATGGTGTTTCTACGTTAGGTGTAGCTTCTATAGTTGGAATAGTAGGTGGAACTTGGGGTTCGCTACTATTAACAGTAGGAATAACACCTGTATTTTCTAATGGATCTGCTCCTCCATAAATAGGACGATGTTCTTCATTAGCAGCAACGTCTATTTTAGGAATAACAGAGCTAACGCCTCCATAAATAGGCTTAGGTTCTTCTTTAGGTGGTGTCTCACTAACTGGTGCAGTAACAGGTTCTGGTGCTTGATTAACAACTGGTATTTCAGGACTTACTACTGCCTCTTCCTTTACTGGTACTGGTTGTTCTACTTGAGGTGCAACACTAGTTTCTATAACTGGTGCTTGATTTTCTTCTGCTACTACTGGTGTTGGACTAACTTCTTTAGGTACTTCCTCGTTATTACTTACAATAGTTACAGGAGGTACACTAGAAACTTCTGTTGTTTGAGTGTTATCAACACTTGGAGTAGCAATATTTGGTGTAACAGGAGCAACTTGTGGAGTTGCTGGTACTGGTTGTTCTACTACTTGGGCTACTTCTGGTTCTGTTGTTTGGACAACTGGCTCAGGACTAACTGTAGGTTCAGCTGCCATAGTAGGTGGTGTAGATACAACTGGTGGTACAGTCTGATTCATAATAGGAACCTCTTCTTGAACACTAGGGCTAACAGTAGAATCTACTCCAGCATCAACAGTAGAAACCGTAGGATTTTCCTCTACAGTAGGTGTAGCAGTTACACCCTCTTCAGGTTTTGCCTCTTGTTTATTTTTCTTTTTTCCTTTCTTACTTCCTGTTGCAATAAATATAATTAGAGCAATTAAAAGTAATAATACTCCTCCAGTTATTAATAATCCTGGAATTGATGTAAAAAAACTTAAATCGAAATTTGCTAATATCATAACGACTTCCATCTCCCTTATCTTATATATTAAATCATAGCAAAAAAGGAAATAAAAAGCAATTATTTTTTACATATTAGACATTTGCTTAACATTAAATACTAGAAATTATATTTTTTATTATTGTAACAAATATAATAAATAAAGAGATTTTTACATATTATTTAATAGGTGTTGTCTATGGATTCGTATATTACTTCTTTAATGATAAATTTAGGTTATTTAGGAATGTTTCTTGGTATGGTACTTGAAGCAGTTATCATAATTATACCTAGTGAACTTATTTTAGCTACTGCAGGTATATTAGCAGGAAGAGGCATATTTTCTTTTTCTATGGCTTTATTAATTGGGGTTTTAGGAAGTGTATTTTGTGCTGTTATTATTTATGGTTTTGGATATTTTGGAGGGAGACCTTTTATTAAAACTTATGGGAAGTTTTTCTTTATGAAGGAAGAAGATATTGATAAGTGTGATAGATGGTTTAATAAATATGGGTTAATATCTGCTTTTATAGGTAGAAACTTCCCTATTATTAGAACTCTTATATCATTACCAATGGGAGTTAGTAAAGTTCCTTTTATTAAGTTTGTTATATATACTACATTAGGTAGTATTCCTTGGACTTTTGCTTTTATTTATGTAGGATATGCTTTAGGTAATAACTGGATAGTATTAGATAATTTTGTTAAGAAGTTAAAAGTACCTATTTATATATTATTAGGACTATTATTATTAACTTATATTTATAAGAAAGTTAAAGAGAAGATAATGTCTAGATAATGATTTATAGAAATTTACACACTAG
>CAZJKS010000062.1:0-7043 GCA_964546695.1 uncultured Muribaculaceae bacterium
ATATATAGGAACAAATATATTAAAACCTCATACTATAGAAGTAGGAGGTTTTCTATGTTTGGAGATAGTTTTTTTAAGAGGGTTGAACAAAAGACTAATGTTAATAAAGATACTATTTTATCTTTAGCAGACAAATTACAAAAAGGTAATATGAAAGATGAGCAAGTCTTATCTGAAGTAGTTGATGAGATTGCTAATATGACAGGTAAAAGTATAAGTAGTGATAAGAAAGAAAGAATAATAAAAACTATTATGAAGGATGAAGTTCCAGATAATGTTGATAAAATGTTTTAATTTTTTTAAAAAAGTATGAATTTTGTAAATTGACTCCTATTTTTAGGGTCAATTTTTAATTTTCCCCTAGTAAATTTTCAAAATCTACCTATGTTTTAGAGGTGAATTTTAAAAATTCGCTTTTTGCATTAAATATTACTTTGTGATATGGTAAATTCACTTTTCGAAAAGTATTTAATTAATTACTAGAAGGAGGTTATAATTAATGAAAAAAGTTGTAATTAATATTAAGAATTTTGCTTGTAGTGATGATAAAAATACTAAAGTAAAAAAATATGAAAAAGAAACTATTAATGATAAAGGAGAAAGAGAAAGAGTATTGGTATGTGATGTCTTTCTTCCTCCTTTAAAAGGAATTCGTTATGATGGTACTAATAAAGATGATGCTATGTTAGCTTTACTAGGTGCTGAGAGCTTAGAAGAAATGATGGAAATTGCTAATGGTGAAGAGACTATGATGGAGGTAGTTCATGCTGTTGAAGAGATGCTTGATGATGAAAAGTTTATTAGTGAATATAAAGATGAAGTGAAAGAAAATGCCTATAAAGCTGGGTATGATGAAGGGTGTGATGATGGTAGTATTTATGAAAAAATACTGGTTTGTACTAAATTACTGCAAAAGAAATTTGACTATAGTTTTATATCAGAAATTACTGACTTACCTTTTAATAAAATAAAAATAATTGAGCGTGATTTTATATGAGAGAAATATTTGATAAAAAATTAAAAGAAGAAAAGAAGATAGATATTAAAGAAATGGAAGTAGCTAGTTATAATAATGGTTATAATGATGGTAGAAGTGATGGTGAGTATGAGATGCAAATAGAAATAGCTAAAAGACTTAAAGATGCTAACTTAGAAGATAATGAAATTGTAGAAATTACAGGAATCAGTCTAGAGAGTTTAAAAGATTTGAGTTCTTAATGTAACTTTTAATTAAAAGCATTATAGTCTTTAAAATATATTTTTTATTAACAGTATCTAAATTATAAATCGCTTTTAAAATACTAGGTATTTTTAATATAATTTTTTTAGATATTTCATCTAGAGTTGTTAAGTTAGTAGATTTTAAAACTATGAAAAGAGAGTCTGTAAAGATTTCTCTTTCTTTCTTTGATAGATTACTAATAAAGTCATTTATAACTTTATTGGTATATACTGTATCTTCTGAAAGAGATTTTAATGTTATAAAGTCATTATCTTTAATTTGCCAAGAAAATGGGTCATGTTCAAAGATGCCTTTTTTATTGCTTTTAATTACTTTATATGGTTCGTTAGAACATAAAAGCATACCTATTATAGATGAATGTGGTACTATTTTTTCAATTTTTTCTTTAACATTTAGATAATTTGAAGTAGTAAAAAACTCTTTTATAAAACCTGGTCCATCTAGATTATATATTTTAATTAGTCTATCTTTTATATTATTTGTATTAATATTACACCCAGCATAGACTGCTAAATTACCCCCTTTAGAGTGTCCACCTATATAAAATTTTCTTGGTATTAGTCTAGTTACTTTTTCTACATAATTTAAGGCTTCTTTTTGGGAAGGGACTGGGTAGATAAAAGACATATTAAAATCCTCTTTCCAGCCTGTTAGTGTAGAATCCGTTCCTCTAAAAGAGATATACATTGTGTTATTAGGTAGTAAAAATGTTATAGCAGAAAACTGTTTTTCTATTAAGTCATTAGTTTCTTCTTTATAAAAGCAAAATTCTATATCTTTATATCTATTACTTGTTACTACTCTTTTAATAAATTCTTTATTTTTACTATTAGTAACTAAAGAAATATCTAAATCTTTTAATTTTATTTTTTTAGATGGATAGTGTAGATATGATAAATATGCTAGAACTAAACTATCTATATTATTAAAGTTATAGTTATCAAAAGATTTTTGATTTTTGTCTAAGTAATTTAAAAAATTAGCCAAAATTACTCCTTTCTTTCATAAAAATTACTTTTATGAATAATATTTATTAGAACAAAAGAAGAAAGAAGGCTGTGATGTTTATGGAAAAAACAGAAATTATTAAAAACATTGCTTTAAGAAGTGGTGGTGATATTTATTTAGGAGTAGTGGGTGCAGTTAGAACTGGTAAGAGTACTTTTATCAAGAAAATGGTTGAGACTTTAATTATTCCTTATATTGAAGATGAGTATGAAAAGAAAAGAACACTAGATGAGATTCCTCAAAGTGCTCAAGGTAAGACTATTATGACGACAGAGCCTAAATTTATTCCTAATCAAGCTGCTAAGGTCAATATTGATGATTTTAGTTGTAATATTAAACTTATTGATTGTGTTGGTTATGTTATACCTAATGCTAAAGGGGCAAGTGATGATAATGGACCTAGAATGGTTAAGACTCCTTGGTATGATGAAGAAATTCCTTTTGTTGAAGCTGCTGAAATAGGTACGGAAAAAGTTGTTAAGGATCATTCTACTATTGGTATTGTTATTACTACTGATGGTTCTATTGGTGAGTTTAATAGAAGTGATTATTTAGAAGCTGAGCAAAGGGTTATTGAAGAATTAAAAGCTATTGGTAAGCCTTTCATTGTAGTTTTAAATACTACTCATCCTACTCTACCTGAAACAGAAAGACTAGCTTTGTCTATTAAAGAAGAATATGATGTTCCTGTTTTACCAATTAATGTAGAAGCAATGAATGAAAAAGAGATGATTAATATACTTAAAGAGGCTTTATATGAGTTTCCAGTTTTAGAAGTTAAGGTTAATATGCCAGAATGGATTGCTATTTTAAATGTTAATAATGATATAAAACGAAGATATATTGAGATTATTAGGGAATGTGTTATGGAAGTTGATAAGTTAAGAGATATTGAAAAGATTACAGAGCATTTTAAAAGTAATGAGGTAATTGAAAAAGCTTATTTATCTAATGTTTCACCTGCTACTGGTATTGTAACTATTAACTTAGAATCCCCAAGTTCCCTATATAATGAAGTTTTAAAAGATATTATTAAGATAGATGTTACTAGTAAAGCTGATTTATTGGCATTATTTCAAGATTATGAAGAAGCTAAGGGAGAATATGATCAAATTAAATATGCTTTAAAAATGGTAAAACAAACAGGTTATGGTGTTGCTACTCCTACTATTAATGATATGAAATTAGATACTCCTGAAATTATTAAACAAGGGGCTAGATATGGAGTTAAGCTTAAAGCTGTCGCCCCATCTATTCATATGATTAGAGTTGATGTTAATTCTACTTTTGAGCCTATTATTGGTAGTGAAGTACAAAGTAAGGAACTAATTGATTATTTAATGCGAGATTATGAAAGTAACCCTAGTGAAATTTGGAGAAGTGAGATATTTGGCAGAAGTCTAGATAATATTGTTCAAGAAGGTATTCAAGCGAAAATAAACTCAATGCCTGATAATATTAGGTTTAAATTACAACAAACTTTATCAAAGGTAGTTAATAAGGGATCAAATAATATGATAGCTATAGTTCTCTAATGGGGAACTTTTTTATCATCTATTATAATTTTAGAATGTTCTATAAGATTTAAATACTCTTTTAAAGTTAGAGTATCTACATCTATTTTCTCTTGATATTCTTGAAACTCTATTTTATCTATGGGGTTTAAGTATACTTTGACTTTAGATTTTATAATTACTTTTAAATCTACTTCTTCTGAAAATTCAAAAGTATCTATTTTTTCAATTGATATTATAGTACCAATTAAATTATGATGATAGACAATAATTTCATAATATCCTGGTTCTAGAAGATAATATTTATAGTTATGTTTTAAAAAGATATCTTTTATTTTTATAATTATTTCTTTTTCGGTTAGATTTTTCATACTTATTGGTAAAATAAGGTATGATTGTTTATCTGAGTTAATAATTAATTTCATGAATCTCCACCTATTATAAGGTATGAAAAAAGACTTAAATTGTGTCAATACTTAAGTCTTCTATAGTTTTTTCTATTGTACTTTTTCCCTCTTTAGTTACACTTGAAAATATAACTAAATCATCGCCAACAACTAAATCAAGTGTGTCCGTAATTTGTTTTTTACATTTTTCTTTTTTGCTTGTTCCTACTTTATCGGCTTTAGTTGCAACAATTGTTACAGGCAGATTATAGTATTTTAAAAAGTTATACATTAACTCATCATCTTCTGTAGGTTTGTGTCTGAAATCAATAATCATAAATACTCTTTTTAACTGTTTTCTAGTTTCTAAATATTCTTCTATCATTTTTCCAAACTTTTCTCTTTTCTTTTTACTTACTTCGGCATAACCATATCCTGGAACATCTATTAAATAAAATTCTTTATTTACTAGGTAAAAATTAAGAGTTTGGGTTTTTCCTGGATGTGATGATGTTCTAGCTAGATTTTTTCTTCCTAAAAGAGTATTAATAAAACTACTTTTACCAACATTACTACGTCCAACTAAAAGAAATTCATTCTTCATATCATCTGGATATTGGCTCCTTCTTGTTGCCATTATTTTAAGTTCGGCATCAGTTATTTTCATTACTATTCATCTCTTTCTTTATATAGTTTTCTGTTACATAATCAATATCAGAAATTAAAGTTTCTGCTTCAGAAATTGTAGCAAGTCTTGCTCCACTTGCTTTTGCATGACCACCACCATTATACTTTTCAGCTACTTTATTGATATTTGGTCCTCTACTTCTAATATTAACACGTACATTATTGTTTTTTACATCTTCTGTTACTATTATCCATACTAAGACTTCATCAATAAAGTTAAAGTTGTTTATCATATTGCCAGCAGATGCACTATCGGCTTTAAACTTGGTAATGATGTCATTAGTTAGAATGATATAGGCAACACCATTTTCTGTTACTTTCATGTTTAAAGAGATATATCCTTCTAGTCTTACTTCTTTTAGAGGTCTTAGATATAGATTTGTATATATACTAGATAATTTTAAAGGATATTTAGATAAATATGTACTTACAAGATTAAAAGTTTTAGCAGTTGAACTATCAAATAGAAATCTATTAGAGTCTGATACAAGTCCATAGTAAAGAAGCTTTGCTATTTCAGTGTTACATTTTAATTTAGTTTTTAATAATAATTCCATTAGTATTTCACAAGTACTACTAGCTTTATCATCTATATATTCTATTCCTTCAAAGCTTTCTATAAAGGGATGATGATCTATTTTAATAACTGTATCAGCTTTACTATAGTCTTTATAGTCTATTCTTTTCTTATCAGGAGTATCTAAAACGATTAGAAGAAAGTTATCAAGTTCTTCTAATTTGTCAAGGTGTCCCATATAAGAGAATTTTGAAGAACCATTCCCTACGGCATAGACATTCTTTTGAGGGAAGGTTAGTTTAATAGACTCTTTTAGCGCAAGTTGGCTTGCTAAAGCATCAGGGTCTACCCCAATATGTCTTGCAATTACAATAGTATTATATTTTTTTATCTCTTTATATATTTTTTTAAACATAATTTCATCCATTCTAGCTAATTATTTTAAGAGTATCTAGAGCAATCATAAGTTCTTCATCAGTTGGAACTACATAAACAGGGATAGTAGAGTTATCGCTACTAATTTTTTTAAATTCTCCCCTTACTTTATTCGCTTTGCTATCTATTTTTACACCAAGACAAGCTAAGTTTTCACAAACTTTCTTTCTAAATGGTTCACTATTTTCTCCAAGTCCTGCTGTAAAGCAAATTACATCAGCTCCTCCTAATAAAACATAGTACTGGACAATATAGTTAGTAACAGTTCTTGTATATTTTAAGAAGGCACGTTTAGCTTTTTTTCCTTGTTCATCATCATTTTCCATAGCACTTACAATATCACGCATATCACTACTTATTTCACTAAGTCCAAGTAATCCTGACTTTTTATTTAATATGTCTATTACTTCTTTAGCATTTAATCCTTCTTGTTCCATGATATAGGTAATAATTGAAGGGTCAACATCTCCAGAACGTGTTCCCATCATTATACCTGCTAAAGGTGTAAAGCCCATTGATGTATCGATACATTTACCATCTTTAATAGCAGTAATAGAACCTCCATTACCAACATGACAACTAATTATTTTTAAATCGTCTTTACCAAGTTTTTCACTAATAGTTTTAGCAATGTATCTATGACTAGTTCCATGAAAACCATATTTTCTAACTCCATGTTCTTTATACCAAGAGTATGGTACGGGATAAAGATATGCTTCTTCATCCATAGTTTGATGAAAAGCAGTATCAAATACTCCTACCATGGGTACATTAGGTAATACTTCTTTAAATGCTTGTATTCCTAGAACATTAGCAGGATTATGAAGAGGTGCAAAGTCTTTAAAAGCAATTAGGTCATTAACTACTTCATCTGTTATTAAACATGACTCATTATATTTATCTTTACCATGTACTAAACGATGCCCTACCCCATCTATTTCATCTAGTGATTTAATTATATTAAGACTAACTAATTTATCTAATAAAATCTTAACAGCATCTGTATGAGTAGCAAGTTCTTCTTCTACTTTAATTTTCTCATCATTACATTTAATAGTGTAACTACTTCCATCTATACCAATACGTTCAAATAATCCAGAAGCGATTACTTGTTTATTATCCATATTGAAAAGACTAAACTTCAAAGAACTACTTCCTGCATTAATAGATATTATTTTCATATATATTCCTTCTTTCTTTAAATCTATTAGTATTATACTATATATTAGCAATTTTTTAAAGTTTTAGGCAAG
>CAZJKS010000063.1:0-6806 GCA_964546695.1 uncultured Muribaculaceae bacterium
TCATCTAAATAATCTAAACACTCATCTGTAATAGCATCACTCCTAGTAGAAATAGATAAACCAATACAATCTTCTTTATCTATGAAAGGCTCAAAACATTCTTTAAGCTTCTCTATTTTTGCATAAGTATTAGTATTAGCCTGAAAATAAGCGATAAACTTAGCATTAGGCCACTTTCTAATCATCACTTCTTTACCCTTATTAAACTGTGTAATTAAATCATCAGAAGGATTACCTGCATACTCCCCACTACCTAATTTAGAACAATAAATACAACCCCCATAACCTACTGTTCCATCAATATTAGGACAAGTAAAATTAGCATTCAAACTAACTTTACATACCTTAGATTTAAACTTTTCTTTATAATAATAAGAAAGACTATGATATCTTTTATTATCATTACTATATCTAAACTTATTTTCCATACTTTACTCCTAACATTTATAAATATTTAGCTAGTATACCTTGCGAAAAATCATACTTAATTTCTTAAAGTTATTATTAAACTGCTCTAAAAAATATAATATTATAAACTTCCAATTAATTTTAATACTTAAAGCTTTAAAAACACCAAACTAATAATTCCCTTAGCATCACTATCGCCCTACAGTTGTTTTCAAATGCATCACTGCCTTTCTAGTTGCTTATTATAACATAGTTTCAAAGATTAAAAAACTATGTTATACTATTACTAGATAATTACTTATGAAAGGTAGTGATAAAGTAATGTATCAGAAAAGAAAATTAAAACTAAAAAGCAATGCTAAAAAACCCCTAATAGTTATAGGAGTAATTATATTAATAATAGTATTAATATTTATGGTTTACTCTTATTTAATAGGTGAACTTAAAAGCTTAGGCTATAGCGAAGAAGCTGCTAAAAATATAATATTTAAATTTAAATATACCTATGTTCTAGATATAGGAGAAAATGAGACCTTAAATGCTGCTTTTGAAAGTGAAGATTATCTTGATGAAAATCTTGAAAATTATATTATGATTGATTATGCTGACCAAGAGCATTTAATTAGTAACATAAACACCTTATTAGATAAAGGATATAGTGTTAATGAGGTTAACTTAATTATCTCAAGAGGAGATGATGATGCTGTAACTGAATTTGCAAAAAGAGATAAAGTTGAATATATTGAAGAATTTTTATCAGTAAGTTATGCTAAACTTGCTAATTATGATAGATATCTTGCATATAAAGAACAAGAAAATGATGATGCAGAAACTACAGTGTTATATGTTAATCTAGATTTTGATAAAGAAGAATATACTGACCCCTTAGTAATAGATGATTTTGATAATTATGTTCTTGTAAATAAACATAGACAATTAAGTAGTGATTATATTCCTGATGATTTAGTTACTATTGATGATGAATATGTTAAATCAGATGGAGAAATAGAAATACAAAGAATCGTAGCGAAAGCTTTTTATGAAATGGCCGAAGCAGCCGCTGAAGAAGGCATAGAATTAATGGTCAGCTCTGGTTATAGAAGTTATGCTGATCAAGAAGAAGTAACCAATTTATATTTAGATTTATACGGTCAAAGTTACGTTGATAGTTATGTGGCTAAACCTGGTTTTTCAGAACATCAAACAGCAATGAGCTTAGATATTGCTAGTAAAACTGTAGATACATTTGTAGAAAGTGATGAATATACTTGGATGATGGAAAATGCTTATAAGTATGGTTTTATTCTTAGATATCCTAAGAGTAAAGAAGATATTACAGGGTATAATTGTGAACCATGGCATTATCGCTATGTTGGCGAAGAAATTGCTGAATATATTCATAATAACAATATTACTTATGATGAGTATTATATTATGTTTTTAGATGACTAGGTTAGAAAAAACTTTTGTGAATTTTTAATTATTATTATATAATAGTTAAAAGGAGAGATGATTTATGCTATTATTAGCTGTTAATTCTGGTAGTAGTACATTAAAGTTTAGACTTTATGAAATGCCAAGTGAAAAAATAATTACAAAAGGTAGTTTTGAAAGAATTGGTTCAAATGATAGTGATTATACTATTAGAGTTAATGATGAAAAAGTTTATAAAAAAGAAAAAATTGCTAGCCATGAGGATGCTGTTAAAATTTTATTAACAGAACTTGTGGAAAAAGGAATTGTAAAAAAATTAGATGATATTAAAGCTGTAGGGCATAGAGTGGTACATGGTGGAGTCTTATATTCTCATTCTGTTATTATTACTTCTAGAGTTTTAGAAGAAATAGAAAAAATAAAAGACTTAGCCCCTCTTCATAATCCTGCTGCTATAGTTGGTATTAAAGCATTCTCTAAAGCTATACCAAGTGCTACTATGGTAGCTTGCTTTGATACTGCTTTTCATCAAACTATGGAGGAAAAAGAATTCTTATACTCAGTACCTTATGAATGGTATGTTAAATATGATGTAAGAAAGTATGGATTTCATGGCTTATCTCATAAATACATTACTACAAGAATGAAAGATATTTTAGGTAAAGATGGCAATATTATTATTTGCCATATTGGTAATGGGGCTAGTATATCTGCAGTTCGTAATGGTAAATGTATAGCAACTTCTATGGGTTTTACTCCTAATGCTGGTATAATGATGGGTACTCGTTCAGGAGATATTGATTATAGTATTATCGGTTATATTATGAAAAAAACAGGAATGTCTTATGAAGAAGTAGATAATATGCTAAACAAAAAAAGTGGACTTGAAGGTATTGCTGGCATGAGTGATTTAAGAGATATAGATAGAGCCTATATTGCTAAAGAAAAGAAAACAGTTCTAGCTATTGATATGTATACAGAACGTATCGCTGAATATATTGCAAAATATTTCTTAAAGCTAGGAAGTGTAGATGCCATCATCTTTACAGCAGGTGGTGGAGAAAATGATCCCATTATAAGAAAAGAAGTACTTAATAAATTAAAACCACTTGGTGTAGAAGTAGATGAGAATATAAATGAAGAAACAATTGTTAGAAAAGATAAAGAAGGCTTAATTACTACTAAGAAGTCCTCTATCGCTAGTTATGTCCTAGCAACAGATGAAGAACTTGTAATTGCTAAAGACACCTACAATTTATCTAAATAATAAAGTAACTTGTTATTAGCAAGTTATTTTTTTGTTGTTAAGATTTTTTTAAAATGATACTTTTTATATTACCATTTACACTTCCTAAAAAGAGAACATTTAAGTTTCATATATAAAATAAAAACTCACGAACTTTTTTACAGTTCGTAAGTTGTATTCAGATGGAGCGATAGATAAGATAATTTGAACCTATCACTATATAAGTTAATACAACTAACTTCTATATATAGATTACCATAAAATCATAATAATTCCGATATAAATTAAAATTTGTAAAAATAATGATATAATAGTATTAGGATATATATGATTTGATAAAATATGAGGTGAACTATTTATGCTAAAGAAAGATATTTTGAATTTAATTAATACTTTTGAAACTGAAACATGGAAATATGTTGATAATGATAAACTAGATAATGATATGCAATATATTTATTCAGTTGAAAAAGAAATACAAGGTGTTGATGAAACAAATCTAAAATCAGTTTATGATAAGTTATTATCTATGATGGGAATAATAAGATTTAAATATGGTTTTGAAAGTATGATAATAAATAGTAATCCAGAACTTAAAAATTTAAAAAAGATAATTGACGATATTTCATTAAGTAGTGTTGATATAATCAATCAATATAATTATGTATTTACTGTATATGGAAATTATACTAGTAAAAACAAAAATGTTGATTTTATAAGTAATAAATATGAAAATGTTCAAGGAAAAGAAGGTCTATATTTGGCTATTGAATCATTAAAATCATTAATTAGTAATGAAAGTTATAGACAACTATTAGATACAAATAGAATAAATGAGATACTTATAGATTGTATGAAACTAAATAATGGCGCTGTAAGTGTTGAAAAGCTTGAAGCAAAATATAAAGATATTATAAAACAAATATGGGAATATTCATTATCCGATAAAGTTGATGAGAATGGGAACTTTAGAATGTTATTTTCAAATATTTCTGGTGATAGTTTAAGAGGGCAAGCTGAAATGTTAATTAATAGACCATCTCAATCTTCTTGTAGTATGATTAGCTCTAATTTTATAGCAACTTATGGATCTGAAACGAGAAAAATTGGATTTATTTATCCAAGTAATTCAGATATTGTTATGGCTAGTGCTTATGATCTTGGCTCAAATGTTTTCGGAGAAGGTTCAGTCAATAAAGAAAAAGGTACTACTATAGTTACTCCCCAAGTTTTAGAAAAAATTGGCAAAGAAAGGGCAATTAAAAATGGCGAAGATATATATTCATCAAGCTGTTATAATGAAGTGCTTGTTAACGCTAAACCTTGTGGAATTGTAGTTTTAGGATTAGGAGAAAAAGATTTAAACATCGACTATCAAGAAGCCCAAATGCTTTCTTTAGAAATGAATTTACCAATATATTATATAGATACTATGCAATATAAAAATAATTTATCAGAAGCTGATAAAAACTATATAGCTTTTCATTCATTAATGACTTATTTAGGAATATCTAGAGAAGAATTATTGCAACAAATAGAACAAAATAATGGTTATACTGAAATATATAATCTTATTAATATTTATAAAGAACAATTGGCAGATGTTTTCTTAACTTTAAAAAAGGAAGGTAATTTAAGTAAAGACAATATGTGTCAAGTCATGAGTAATATTGTTGATGTTTCTAAAATAGATGGTAAAAGTAAATAATACATATGGTATACTTTAATAGTAAGGTGGTATGGAAATGAGTAATAAAGAACAATTAATTGCGATATTAAGTGATGTATATAAGAGATATGATGGTGTATCTAGAAATGGTGCAGTAAGCTATCAATATTATTGGTTTGATGAAATAAGAACATTAGATGATATTGATATAGATAAAATAATTCAACTATATCAAAGTAAAACAACTGAACCATTAAGTATAGATAATAGGTTATTACTTTTGAATTGTGTTTATGAAACTATCGCTGGTAATAAAAAATATCAAGAAGTATTTGATAAATTAATTGATATTTATAAAATTGAATTGGATGATAGACTTACTAAGCCAACTATAAGATATGATGATTTCAATTTTGTAGAAACTAATGAATTACAGCAAGCACCATATACAACAATGCCAGAGTATTCATTGGTATTAGCTAATATGTGTGCTAGATATATGTATGAAGCACAAAAATCTTATACTGAAGATTCAATAATACCTCCAACTAAAGTTGAATCAAGAATTTCTACTTATGAATCAATAAAGTCTGACTTTGCTAAAAGTGGTAAACAAATGCCTGAAGCACAAGAACAAATTGTATCACAAGCAAAAGTAATGATTGTTCAAGCAAACGAAGAAAGAAATGCTAGTATTGAAAGAGAAAGACAACAAAGAGAAATTGAATTAATAAATTTACAACAAAAAATAATTAAAATGGAAAATGAAAAATTAGAAATAGAAAAAAGAATTAAAGAAATATCAAATGAAACATTCTTAGGTTTTTATTATTCTAAACAAGTATCAGAAAAATATCCAGAAGAATATCAAAAGTTTCAAGAACATAAGGAGCGAGTTAGAAACTATTCAAGTAATGCTGCCACGGTTTCAGATTTAAAATCAAGGTTTACCAAAGTTTCTGAAGATTTACAATTTTATAAAGAAGCTTTACCAGTATATGAGAATTTTTATCAAAGATTTGAAGAAATGAAAAGAGAACATCAACAGCAAAGAATTGCATCTAGGCAATCAACAGTGGAACATCAAAATAATCAAGATGAATTAAAACAAAATATTAGTCAATACATTAAAAAACAAAGTAAGATGATTTATGTTAAAAGCATTGATATTAATAATATTTATCAAGAAGGTAATTTTATAATAGTTGACGCAAAGGATAATTTAGGACATTCTATTGAAAGAAGGTTTACAGTGGAAGAATTTTCTAAATTATTTATGCAACAATCAACTGAATTAAAACAAAACGAAACACCACGACCTGTTCAAGAAGCACCACAAGAAAGTCTACAAGAAGCAACTATAAATGAACCTACAATAAAGGAAGTAAATATTGGATCAATAATAGATCAAATAAAAGGACAATATCCTGATATTACTATGATTGAAGCAAATGGGACTTTTGAATATGAAGGTCAATATAGAGTAAATGTTACAAATAATAATGGAACACTTACAAGTATTATAGTTGATAAAGAAACATATGACCAATTGGAAGAATATTTCAAACAACATCCACAAGCAATATCAACGCATATTAGTAAATTTAAACCAATAGAAAAACAAGTTCAACAAGAACAAGAAATGACACCTGAAAAAGATAAACTAATAAATGATATTATTAGTGCGATGTTAAATGCTGGAGAGTTCCATAATTCTGAAACAGATATAAGTCAAAAAATGGATGATATTGAATATGCAAAAAGAAATTTAGCAACTAAATCTATTGAAGAATTACAATTAGCATTATCAGTTTATACACCTCAACAAGAAGAAATACATAGAGGAATGCATAGATAAAAGGGTTTTTCGACATTAAAAGGTGCTGAGTAAATTTTCAGCATTCTTTTTTGCTGGTCTAAAAAGATTATTAATAATTAAAATTCTCGCTTTAAAATTATCAAAATTCCTATATTCAAAACCAATGCGTTTTATCAATTTACAAGTATTATTATTTCTTTCCATAATACCATTACTATATGGCTGTTCCA
>CAZJKS010000064.1:0-6772 GCA_964546695.1 uncultured Muribaculaceae bacterium
CACTACCTTCTTTCTATTTTCTTTTCTCTATATTAACATAAAAATAATACTTATTCAACTAACTTTATATCTATATATATTAAAAAGATGTAAATCAATTCACATCTTCTTATGCTCTAGATACATATTTACCATCTTTAGTACTAACTAATATATCTTCATCTTGCTTAATAAATAAAGGTACTTGTATACTCATACCAGTCTCAAGCTCTGCATTTTTTAAAGCACCACTTGAAGTATTTCCTTTAACAGCATCTTCAGTCTTAACTACTTTCATAACTACTTTATCAGGTAAAGATAAACCTAACATTTCTCCTTCAAAGAAAGTAATTTCTACTTCTAAATTTTCTTTTAAGTATTTAACATCATCACCTATAAGACTTTTATCAAGTTCTATTTGTTCATAATCAGTCATACTCATAAAATAATAAGTATCACCCATAGAATATAAAAATTGCATTGTTTTCTTACTTATATGAGCTGTTTCTACTTTAACTCCTGCATTAAATGTTTTCTCAACAATAGACCCTGTCCTTAAGTTCTTCATCTTAGCTTTAACAATAGCAGCACCCTTACCAGGTTTAACATGTTGACTCTCAATTATAGTATAAATACCACTCTCAAACTTTATAGTCATACCTGGCTTAAAATCATTTGAATTAACCATTTTCTCTACTCCCCTCCAACAGACTTAAAACAGTCATAAAATGACTGCTAAATTATTATTTTTTCTCTTTATGAGTTGTATGTTTACCACAAAATTTACAATATTTACTAATTTCCATTCTTCCTGGAGTATTATTAACATTCTTCTCTTCTCTATAATTCTCATTACCACAAACTGAGCATACAAATGTCTTCTTTTGTCTATGTCCAAGCTTTTTTGCCATTTTACTCCCTCCTTTTTCCTCTAGTCATTTTATCAAAGATTTTTAATTCTAGCAACTATTTATTTAATTCTTTTAATAATTCCATAGTTTTTCTCATCTCTAAATCATATTGAACCATCTCAATACCACCAAATTCATTTAAGAATTTATCAAGCTCCATTTGATATCTATCAGCAAGTCTCTTAGCTTCTTCCATAGCATCATCATAGCTTACTTCAATCTTTTCCATATTCATTATCTCTTCAAGCATTAAACGATATAATACATTTTGATAAGCTTCTTTTTCAAGTTGATCTCTTAAGTCTTTTTCTGTTGATTTAGTAATTTGATAATATAAATCTAAACTAATACCTTGCATAGCCATTTGTTGTTCAGCTCTTTTAAGTAATCTATCTACTTCCTCATTAACCATCTCTTCAGGAATATCAACTTCTACATACTTAGATACTTCTTCAAGTAGTTTATCAATATATTTATTTTCTTCTTCCATATCTTTATTAGCTTTTATATTAGCTTCTACTTCTTTTCTAAGACTTTCTTCATCATTAACACCTTCAATACCTAAGTCAAAGAAAAAGTCTTCATCTAACTCTCTTTTTTCTTTAGTTTTAATTTCATGTACTTTTACTTTAAATATAACTTCTTGTCCTTTTAATTCTTCACTAGCATAATCTTCTGGGAATGTTACATTAATTTCCTTTTCATCACCTGATTTCATTCCAATTAATTGTTCTTCAAAACCAGGAATAAAAGTACCACTACCTATTTCTAGTGAATAGTTCTCTTGAGCACCACCTTCAAAAGCAACACCATCTTTAAATCCCTCATAATCAATAACAGCAACATCACCATTTTCAACTTTACTGTTTTCATCTTTATTAACTAATTCTTCATATTTCTCAAGTAAATGTTCTATTTCATGTTCTATTTCTTCTTTAGTTACTTTAACTTCATTAGGTTTAACCCCTAAATCTCTATATTTACTAATTTTAACTTCTGGTTTAGTAATAATTTTAAAAGTAAAAGTAACACTATTTTCATCTAAACTCTTTAAATTTGGTTCAGGCTGTACAACTGGTACTAAATTATTATCTTTTAAAGCTTTAGTATAAGCATCTTGAATTACAGCATCAGCTGCATCAAGTAAATAATCTTGTCCTTTCTTCTTATCATAAATATTTCTAGGACATTTCCCTTTCCTAAAACCATCTATTGTTACAGACTTTGATTTTTCCTTAAAAGCCTTATCAACTGCATCAGTCCATTCTTTTCCTTCTACTTTTATTTCAATATTATGATAATTTTTCTTACTCGTATCTTTTTTAGTTTCTTTCTTTTCCATATTTCTTCCTCCAATACGTTTCTTATTATATATGATAAATAACAGTTTTTCAACAGTTAATTTACACTTATACTACATTTTTACGACTTTAATTCAGTACATCAAAAAGTATCTCTTCATCAATATCTATTAAATAATTAGTTTACTCTTCACTAGAAGTTATATAAAACATAATTTATAAATAATTTATTTTATAAACATAGCATCTCCAAAGGAGAAGAATCTATATTTTTCTTTAACGGCTATATTATAAGCATTTAAAATATTATCACGCCCTGCTATAGCAGAAACAAGCATAATAAGAGTTGATTTAGGTAAATGAAAATTAGTAATAAGTCCATCTATACTCTTAACTTCTTTACCTGGATAAATAAAGATATCGGTAAAGCCAGCATCTTCTCTAAACTCTCCAAACTTCTGATAAACTGTCTCTAATGTCCTAGTAGAAGTTGTACCTACTGCTATTATTCTTTTACCATCCTCTCTTGTTTTATTTAAAGTATCTGCAACACTTTTACTCAAGGAATAAAACTCACTATGCATTTTATGTTTAGTAACATTTTCTACTTTAACAGGTCTAAAAGTACCAAGACCAACGTGTAGAGTTAGATATACGATATTTATACCCTTCTCTTTTATTTTTTCAAGTAACTCTTCTGTAAAATGAAGCCCTGCAGTAGGAGCAGCAGCACTACCTATTTCCTTAGCATATACAGTCTGATATCTATCTTTATCTTCTAGTTTTTCATGAATATATGGTGGTAGTGGCATAGTACCTAATTTTTCTAATAATTCATAAAATATCCCATTAAAACTTGCTGTAAACACTCTAATACCTTCATCTTTAATCTCGCTACAAGTTAACTTTAATAACCCCTCACCAAAAGATACAACATCACCCACATGAATACGTCTAGCAGGCTTAACTAAACACTCCCAAGTATCACCTTCTACATTTTTTAATAATAGCACTTCTATAACTGCTTTAGTACTAACTTTCTCCCCAATTAATCTAGCAGGTAATACTTTGGTATCATTCAATACTAAAGTATCTCCAGGATTAAGATAATCTATAATATCAAAAAAATGCTTATGAGATACCTCCCCAGTTTTTTTATCAAGTATCATAAGCCTTGAAGTATCTCTTTGTTTAATAGGTGTTTGAGCAATTAACTCTTCATCTAAATAATAATCAAAGTCTTCTAATTTCATGAGTATCCCCCCCATCAAAACTTTCTATATCTCTATATTTTATCTTCTTTCTAATACCAGTTTTATCATAATTAGATAAATCACTACATAATTCACTATCATTTCCTTGATAATAATCTAAATAACAAGCTTGTTCCATTAAACTATCTACATTATTAGTTATTAAATTTATTATTTTAGGAGATATTTCCTTATTAATAAATTCTTCTATTTGCTTTTTATCACAATCAAATAAATAATATCCCAAAAAATAAAGACTAGAAAGAGAATAATCATCATAGTTATCAATATCTTTTAAAAAAGATATTAGTGATATTAAAAAATTAGTCTTAGAATGGTTTTCTATCTTTTCTTTTTCATACATCTTATTTACTTTAAGTATTATATTCTTTTTATCATCATTATAAGTCTTACCATAATTTAAACTATCTAACCAAAACTCAGTCAATTCTATATTATACTTACCAGTTAATAATTCTCTTTGTAATAATAAAATTAATTTATCATACATCTAAACCAATCCCAAAGAGTCCACCTTGATAGTTTATATTAAGTTCACGATATGCTTTTTCTGTTACCATTCTACCCCTACTAGTTCTTTTTAAGTATCCCTCTTGTAATAAATATGGTTCTATAACATCTTCTATTGTTGATGTCTCCTCCCCAATAGATGATGCTAGAGCATCAATACCAACAGGACCACCATTAAATCTTTCAATAATTGCTTTTAGTAATTGATGATCAGTCTCATCTAAACCACTTTTACCTACTTTTAATCTATCTAAAGCCTTATTCATAACTTCCATATCTATAGATTCTTTTTTATCAACTAAAGCAAAGTCTCGCACTCTTTTAAATAGACGATTAGCAATTCTTGGAGTCCCTCTACTTCTTTTAGCAAGCTCTACCGCTGCATCATCATTTATAGGCATATCTAAAACTCGACTAGTTCTTTTTATAATAGCAGTTAACTCCTCATCTGTATAAAACTTTAATTTAGAAACAATACCAAATCTATCTCTAAGAGGTGCAGATAAATCTCCTGCTCTTGTCGTTGCCCCAACAAGCGTAAAAGGAGGTAGGTCTATCTTAATACTGCGAGAACTTCCTTCTGTTCCTATTACAATATCTAAAGTAAAATCTTCCATCGCTGAATATAATATTTCTTCTATATATCTTGGCATTCTATGTATCTCATCTATAAATAAAACATCACCAGGCTCTAATGTCGAAAGAATCGCTGCTAAATCTCCACTTTTTTCAATAGATGGACCACTAGCAGTTTTAATATTAACCCCAAGTTCCCTTGCTATAATAAAAGCAAGGGTTGTCTTACCAAGACCCGGAGGACCATATAATAAAACATGATCTAATACTTCCTCTCTTATTTTACTTGCCTCTATAAAGACTCTAATATTTTCTTTAACCTCAGCCTGTCCAATATATTCATCTAAAACCTCAGGTCTTATTGTATTATCTACAACACCATCATCTTCTAACTCTTCACCAGTTATAATACGTTCCATTTAATCACCTACTTTAATAATAGTTTTAAGGCCTCTTTTATTTGCTCTTCTATATTTAAGGTATTATCCACTTTCAAAATTATACTCTTAATCTCTTTATCTTTATAACCAAGTCCTATTAAAGCTTCTCTTAACTCTTCACTAGTATCTTTAACTACATCACCACTACTAATATCATCAAGCTTTCCTTTTAAATCTAGTATCATCTGTTTAGCAAGCTTTTCTCCAATCTTAGGAAATTTCTTTAAATATAGAATATTTTCTCTATTAATAGCATCACTAATACCAGAAATTGACCCCGTAGCGATAATAGGCAAAGCCATCTTAGGACCTAAACCTTTAACAGCGATAAGTTTTAAGAATAAGTCTTTTTCTTCTTTAGTTTTAAAACCAAATAAACTGTGTTCATCCTCTTTTATTTGTTGATATAAATATATTTTATAGTCATTTCCTTCTTCAAATGAGAAAGGATTAGGAGTATTAATAAGGTAGCCTATACCATTATTTTCTAAGACAATAGCATTAGACATTACTTCTGTTACTTTTCCAATAATATAACTATACATATTACTCCTCACTCATATTATGATAAACACTAGATACATCATCAATATCTTCTAAAGCCTCTATTAGATTATATACCTTTTCTTTAGTCTCATCATCAAGTTTTATTTCATTATTTGGAACATATGTAACTTCACTAGTAAGAAACTCTGCAACACCAATATCAGTAAGAGCATCTTTTACAGATATAAATTTATCAGCTGGAGTTGTAATTAAATAAGTATCATTTACCCTCTCAATATCTAAAGCCCCAGCATCCAAAGCAGTAAGCATTACTTCATCTTCATCATAATCACTAGGAATAACAATAATACCCTTACGTTCAAAAATATAACTAACAGAACCATCAGTACCTAAATTACCACCACGTTTTGAAAAAGTACTACGAACAGAAGAAGCAGTTCTATTACGATTATCAGTAAGACAATCCACCATAATAGCAACACCAGAAGGTCCATATCCTTCATAACGAATAGTCTCATAGTTTTCCCCTTCACTTGCCCCTTTAGCTTTATCAATAGCTTTCTTTATATTATCTTTAGGCATATTAGCAGCTTTAGCTTTTTCAACAACAAGTCTAAGAGCTGCATTACTATCAGGATCAGGAGTACCACTTTTAGCAGCTACATAAATCTCTTTAGCAAGTTTTTGAAAAACTTTACCACGAGCTGCATCAATAAGTCCCTTTTTTCTATGAATAGTAGCCCATTTTGAATGTCCACTCATATTATTACCTCTCTTTCTTCTTCACTATAATAACATATTTATAATATTTATTCTAGATTTAACTTAAAAATAATGTTATGATTACTTAAAGGTGAATACTATGGAAAAATATATTAGAAATGGCAAAAATAAAATTAAATTTAAGACTGTAACAAGCTTTAAGGATAGAATTAAGGGCTTTAGATTCTATTTATATCCCATTAAAGAGGGATTATGTTATCCAAAAAAGAAAATGATTAATACTTATTTTTTATGTCAAAAGGTAGATATAGTTGTTACAGATAAAGAAAATAATATTTTAGCCATATATCCAAGTATAAAAACAGAATGTTTTATAAGACCAAGATTAAAAGCTTATTACATATATTTATTACCAGAAAAAAGTTCTAAAGGATTAGAAAACTATGATAAATTAATAATCATGACAAAAGGAAATGAATAGCCATTTCCTTTTTATTACCCATACAACTCTTCTTCAGTTGAAACTTCATAAGGATTTTCACTTGTTCCAT
>CAZJKS010000065.1:0-6586 GCA_964546695.1 uncultured Muribaculaceae bacterium
GCAATTAACAATTACTACTAGTTTATTTTTTTAAATTAGTGTACAATTGTTATGGAAAGATTGTGATAGTATGTATGATGTAATAATAATTGGAGCAGGACCTGCTGGTTTATTTGCTTCACTTAATTTAGCTCGTAATAGTAAGTTGAAAGTATTGCTTATTGATGAAGGAAAGTTTAGTAAGATGAGGGTTTGTCCTATGAATTCTAAAGGGACTTCGTGTGTTAACTGTAATCCTTGTAATATTTTATCGGGTTATGGTGGTGCAGGAACTTTTTCTGATGGGAAACTTAATTTTATTCCAAAGTTAGGGAAGACTGATTTGTTTAAATATATGGAAAAAAGTGAGGCTTATAAATTAATAGATGAAGTAGAGGATATGTTTAATGAATTTAATATGGATAGTGATGTATATCCTAGTAATATAGAAGATGCTTTAAAATTAAATGAGAAAATTGCTAAAGCTGGTGCTAATCTTTTAATTATTAAACAAAAGCATTTAGGAAGTGATTATTTGCCTAAATATATTGAAAGTATTGAAAATGCTTTAAAAGATTTAGGAGTGGACTTAATTGAAGGTGTTCACTGTGATGATATAAGAAAAGAGGAAGACTATTATATAGTATCATCTAAGAATCAAGAATATAAAACTAAAAATGTTATTGTAGCACCAGGTAGAACAGGTGCTAAGTGGGTACAACTTTTAGCTGATAAATATAATATTCCTTATACATCACAAAGTATAGAAATTGGGGTAAGGGTAGAAGTTAGAAAGGAAATACTTAAAGAAATAACAGATGTTATTTATGATCCAACAATCTTTATTAAGACTAAAACATATGATGATGAGATTAGAACTTTTTGTACTAATCCTGGTGGTTTTGTAGCAAAAGAGAATTACTATGGTTATATTTGTGTAAATGGACATGCACTAAAAGATACTAAATCTACTAATTCTAATTTTGCTTTTATCTCTAAAGTTAGTTTAACAGAACCTATTACTAATACTAGAGAATATGGTGAATCTATTGCAAAGATTGCTAATACTCTTGGTGGAGGGAAACCTATTTTACAGACTCTTAAAGATTTAAGAAGAGGAAGACGTTCTACTAAAGAGAGAATTAAGAAAAACTATGTAGAACCAACTTTAAAAGATTATACAGCAGGTGATTTAGCTTTGGCTCTACCACATAGAATTATTACTAATATTTTAGAAGGTCTTGAAGTTTTAGATAAAATAATGCCTGGTGTTAATAATGGAGAAACATTATTATATGGCCCTGAAATTAAATTTTTTAGTAATGAGATTACTACTGATAATAAAATGAAGATAGATAAAGAGAATATTTATTTTATAGGAGATGGAGCAGGTAAGGCTGGTAATATTGTAGCGGCCGCTGCAACTGGTTTAATTGCTTCTTATGATATAATTGAAAGGAGTAAAGAATGAGGGATTATATGAAGGAATATATTAAAGAGGTTGATGAAAAAATTGCTGATAAGCATAAATTTAGTAAAGAAGAGATAGATGATTTTCTATTTAAGATGAAATTATTTCAAAAAGAGCGAGTAATTCATTTAGTTATAACGCTATCTTATGTTTTCTTTACAATTCTTTTCTTGTTTTTAACAGAGTATATTTTTGCTATGTTTATTATATTTTTTATTCTTTTGATTTTTGATTTATGTTATGTATATCATTATTTCTTTTTAGAAAACAGTGTTCAATATATGTATAAACAGTATGATAAAATGGAAAAAAGTGGTATAATTAAGAAGAATAGAAAAGAGGGATAATATGAATTTACAAGGAAAAGTTGCAGTTGTAACAGGTGGCGCGATGGGTAATGGGAAAGGAATAGTAGAGTCATTACTTAAATATGGTGCCTCTGTAGTTATTTTAGATAGGTCAAGTGAACTTACTAATACTGTTAATGAATTAGGTGCTAAGGGATATAAAGTTTTAGGTATTAATGTTGATATAAGTAATAAAGATTTATTAGTGCAGGTAGTTGATATTATTAAAAAATATTACGACCATGTTGATATCTTAGTAAATAATGCTGGTATTTGTAAATTAGAAACTTTTGAAAATATGACAGATGAGGTGCGTGATTTACATTTTGATATTAATATTAAAGGGACATGGAATGTTACTAAAGTATTACTTCCTATGTTAAGAAGTAGTGGTAAAGCTAGTATTATTAATTTATCTAGTGTTACTGGAGAAATGGTAGCTGACTCTGGAGAAGTAGCTTATGCTACTACTAAAGCTGCTTTAGTTGGTTTTACTAAAGCTTTAGCTCGGGAAGAAGTAGATCATAATATTAGAGTAAATGCTATTTTACCTGGATATATTAGAACCCCTATGGTTGATGGCATGGCTAAAGAGACTAATCCTAATGATCCAGAGAGTGTTATAAATGGTATTGCAAGTGCTATTCCTATGAAAAGATTAGGAGATCCTTTAGAACTTGGAGAGCTTGCTTGTTTCCTTGCCAGTGATGCTTCTAGTTATATAACAGGTACTAGTATAGTAATAGATGGGGGGTCAACATTACCTGAGACTATTACTATGGGAGTATAACTATATTAAAAACAGAAACTTATCGTTTAGCTTCTGTTTTTAAATTATTCTCAAGTATTGTTAACATCTCATTTTTCATCTCATCAGTGGCATTATTCCAAATTATTTCCATAAATACACCCATACCTGGTAGAGTTACTTCATCTTTAGAATTAATAGATTCTATTATTGCTTCTTTAATACTTTCTTTATTATCATTTTTAAAATTATTTAATATATATTCTTTTATATTCACATAATCATCTCCTAGACATATTATTATCTAAATTTATAATTTTATACTGTATTTTTTTTAACTAATCATATATAATTTAATTAGGAGGGATTTTATGATAGCGCTTATAGTAATTATTGTAATTGTAGTAATTGTAGTGATTTGGTATGTAGTGACATATAACTCATTAGTTCAACTTAGAAATAGAGTTAAAGATCAATGGAGTCAAATTGATGTTCAACTTAAAAGAAGAGCTGATTTAATTCCTAATTTAGTAGAGACTGTTAAAGGTTATGCTAAACATGAGAAAACAACTTTAGATGATGTTATTAAAGCTCGTAATAGTTTTAATACAGCAGGAACTAAAGAAGAAGAGATAAAGGCAAGTGGGGAGTTAACTGGTATGTTAAATAGATTATTCGCTCTTGCTGAAGCATATCCTGATCTTAAAGCTAATCAGAACTTTGTATCACTTCAGAATGATTTGAAAGAAACAGAAGATAAGATTAGTACAATGAGACAATTTTATAATGATACAGTACTAACTTATAATAATAAAGTGCAAACTATTCCAAGTAATATAGTTGCATCAATCGCTCATTTTAAGGAAGAAGCTTTCTTTGAGATAAATGAGAAAGATAAAGAAGTACCAAAAGTATCATTTTAAGACTTGCTTTATGCAAGCTTTTTTTCTAAAGGAGTGAATGGTTATGTATAAAAATAAAATGTCAATTATAATAGTAGTAGTTGTAATTGTTATTATGTTTTTACCGTCCATATTTACTTTATTCGAAGGTGAACCTACTGAAAAATTTTTGAGTTTAATAGAAATACAAGAAGATGGTTCTATTAAAGTGAGAGAACTTATTAAGATGAATGGTGAATATAATGGTATGGATAGAGAGATTAGTTATGCTAGTTACAGTAATTCATCATACGATGGAACTTTGAGTGCTATTGAAGGAAATAGTGATTTATATGATGGTAGTAGTATTATTGATGTTAAAGTGGGTTCTATAAGTGATGATGGAAGTCTTACTTTTGATGATTTTAATAGGAGTATAAATTATTTTGATGAAGTTAGTTATGCTAGTAATGGGGAAAGTTCTAAATATACGTATAGTAATTTTGGATATGAAGTTAACTTAAAAATATATAATCCAAGTAGCTTAGAGGAAATCTTTTATATAGAATATACTGTTACTGATGTAGTAGTTGTTCATGAAGATATAGCAGAACTTGCTTGGAATACCTTAGGTGATGGGTATAGAGAAGATATTGGTGATTATGAAGTTAAAGTTATTTTACCTGATAGTGATAGTGATTATAGAGTATGGTTACATGGTTCTTTAAATGGAGAGATAGAAAGAACAAGTGATAGTGAAGCTTTAGGTACTTTTGACTTTTTAGGTGCATATAATGCGGTTAGTGTTAGATTAATATTTGATAAATCTTTAGTTCCTAATGCTACTAAAACAAGTGGCTTGACGGCAAAAGAAGCAATTATAGATTACCAAACAGAATTAAGTGATGAAGCGAATTTAGAAAGAGAAAAGATTCAACGAGAAAATATGACTTTAATAATAGTAAGTAGTATTTGGGCTTTAATTACAATTTTACTTGCTGTTCGTGTTTATTTTAAAGTTAAAAAGAATAGAAAAACAGACTTTAATATGGAATATTTTAGAGATTTTCCTGCAAGTTATGGTCCTTGGGTGTTAGAGTATCTTTTAGATAAGAATGTAACAGAGAAGAGTTTATCTGCTACAATATTAAATCTAATATATAAGAAAGTCTTAAAAGTAGAAGTTATTGCTAAAAAGAGGAAAGCTGATTATAAGTTAATATTACAAGAATATGATGAGTCTACTTTAACAGAATCTGAGAAAATAGCTTTAAACCTTATTATTAATGAGATAGGTAATAGTAAAGAAGTAGTACTTTCTACTATAAAGAAACATTGTTCTAAATTAAATAATGCTAATAAAGTTATGAGGTCATATAATAAATTTGTTAGTACTAGTAAATCTTTAGGTAAAGCTGAAGAGTTCTTTACTACTATACCAGGGGTAGTTATCATTACTGTTATCTTTAGTTTGTTAGGAATAGTTTTAGCATTTTTTGGTCTTATCTTAGATTTAATTTGGGTTAGTATAATTATTATTATTCTTATGATTATTGTAATTACCTTTGTTACAACTAAAAAATTCTATACTAAAAAAGGAGCAGAAGACTATGCTAAATGGATGGCTCATAAGAAATTCTTAGAAGACTTTAGTAGGTTTGATGAAAAAGAGTTACCTGAAGTAACTTTATGGGATAAATATTTGGTTTATGCAGTTGTCTTAGATTGTGCCGATAAACTTTCTAAAGAAATGGAACTTAAGATGCCTAATATGGATGCTGTTGATAGTACTTATATAGGACATGATTTATTTATGACTCATTATATTATAAATGCTCATATTTATTCTAGTATAAATAGTGGTATACATACTGCTGTTGCAGCATCAAGATCTTCAATCGCTGCAAGTAGTTCTTCAAGTGGGGGAGGATTCGGTGGTGGTTCCATTGGTGGAGGAGGTTCCTTCGGTGGTGGAGGCGGTGGAGGCCGTTTCTAATATTCAAGAAAACATAGTATAATTTTAATAATTACATAAGTATTTTCTAAATAACAATAGTGAGTACAATTAGGGAAGATAATAAGCTCACTATTAGTTATTTTTTTGTGCATTAATTTACCATCTTTTAGAGGAGTATCACTATCTTGTTCTCCCCATAATATTAGAGTATTAGTACTAATAGAAGATAAATATTTAGTTAAATCTAGATTAACAATATTTTTAAAAGTTTCACGCATATTTTCATTTAATGCTTGGTAATCACTACTAGAAAATTTATTAAATAAGTATGTTTTAAATTTATATTTTAATTTTTTAGGTAAGTAGTTTCCAAAAGCTTGAAGAGTCTTATATAATTTAAGTCTTAACTTTTTCTTTAAAGTCATTTTAGGCTTAATGCCAGCGCTATCAATTAATATTAGATTTTTTATGGGAATTTTATATTTACTTGCTAATAAGATAGCAATTCTACCCCCAAAAGAGTGAGCGATGATATTAGTATTATTAATATTATGTTCATTAAAAAAATTTATTATTAAATTAGTATAATCATCCATTGTAAGATTATAATTAGGAAAAGGAGTAGATCCAAAGCCTGGATAATCTATAATGTATACAGTATAATCAATCATTAAAATATTAATCATCTCTAAAAAAGTATTTCTTGTCTCTCCCCAGCCAGGGAGTATTACAATTATATCTTTTTTATCACCATATTTTTTATAAGATAATTTTATATTTTCCATAGTCAACACCTATTATAAGATATGAAAAAATAAGATATTTGACTATAAAAGTATAAAATATGTCTAATATTTATTTGTGGATAAGGTTAAAGATGATGCTTTATGTAGAAAACTTAATATACAATATAATAAGTATAAGTAAGAAAATATTATGAAGAAGTAATTTGTGATATAAAAAATTATTGAATAATAGTTACTATGCAAGAAGAAACACATGAGAAATTAAAATAATCTCTATATTTGAGTTTAAGTAAAATTTTATAAAACGATTGGAATGTCAATCTATATACTAAACAATATATTTTTCTTATTTTTATTGATATTTATTATTTAAACTAGAACTATGGTAAAAAATACAACTCAAAATTTTTATTGATTTTTATATCTTTTTTTGGTATAATATATTTACTTTAGTAAG
>CAZJKS010000066.1:0-2901 GCA_964546695.1 uncultured Muribaculaceae bacterium
TTTGTCAATAAAAAAAGAAGATCTAGTAACCAATTTTCTAGCTTCTTTCGTTTTTTTACAATATCTTTTAATCTTAGTTTCTTCTATTTTTACTAACTAATTCTAAAGAGACAGTTAATTGCTTAATTCTTTCTATTATTCTTTTGGCCTTTATTTTATCACTACCATTATTTGTAACACTCAAAACATTTTCTAATTCTTCTAAAGATAAATTGGAAGTAAAGAAAGTAGGTAATTCTTCTTCCATTCTATACTGTAATATTGGTCCTAAAACCTCATCTCTACTCCAAGAAGTTGTATTCTCTGCTCCTATATCGTCTAAAAGTAAGAGAGGAACTCTTTTAATAAAATCAAACTTTTCTTCATAATCACTACCAAATGATGATTTTAAACTTCTTAATAACTCAGGGTAATATACTAAAGCAGAACTTATGTCTTTTTTAGCAAGTTCATTAAATAAAGCTGCTATTAAATAAGTCTTACCACTTCCAAAAGAACCACTTAAGTATAGCCCTTTACCTTTTTTATCTTTAGTATAGCTATCTATAAACTCTTTAAAATATTTAAAGATAGGTAGTCTTTTCTTATCATCCCTATAAGCGTTTGAAAATGATGCTTCACTTATATTTTTAGGTAAATCAAAACATGTAATATTTTTTTTATAGGCATATGTGTTTTCTTCTTTGATAAGTTTAGAACACGGTAAATAATTAAAGTTTAAATTATTATTATCTTCAATTGCTGTATAACAATGTCCTCTTAGAGTATTAGGACAATCTTTTAGCCCTTTACACTTATTACAATTTTTCTTTTCTTTTACACAATCTTCTATACTAGAAGTGAATTTTATTAAAATATCACTACTAACATTAAGATTATCTACATAATCTTTAAAGTCTTTATTACTCAAAGCCTCTCCATAATAACTTTTTAATTTAGTAGTATTTGCCCCTTTTATAATAGTATTTACTTTTTGCATTATTTCACTCCTAACTAAGTGTTTTCTTATCTATATCTTCTAATGAAGTTTCAAAATCATATATTGAATTTGCAATAACATATAAGGTCGCTCCAATATTATTAGCATCTTCTATTTTATTGTTATTAATGAATCTTAACATAACATTTGAGGTAGTATGTATTAATAAATCATAATGTTTATTCTCTTCACATCTTTCTAATATTTCTTCTTCTGTTAATATATCTTCAGTATAATTTTTTAAACACCATCCTGTTAGGTGATATAAACTATAATTAAGATTATGAAAAACTCCATCCATAAAAAATGTTTTATCATCTAAATTAGTAACGTAATTAGCAAGAGTTATTATATACCTATCAACAACATCTGTAAATTCTACTTCTTCATCTTTACCTAATCCTAATATTTTCCTTGCTCTTTTATCAATATTATCTATACTGTATTTCATAATTATTCCCCCATGACTATATTCTATCATTATTTTTTATTTTTTAACATCTTTTTTATTAAATCATAAACTATAACAGGTGATGTTTATGCGTTTCAAAGGAAATAAACATAGTCCCTTTTGCAGGTGTAATTTTTGTAAACAAAAAAGAAGAAGTAGCATCTTCTATTTAGGATTATTACTAGCTTTAGCAGTTATAATTTGTTATCAGGCTATACTTTTATTATTTTTAGTTACAAGAATACATGCTTTATTATTATTAATAGAACTAGTGATTTTTATATTCTTTTTTATCTTTCTTATTTTTTAAAATAAAATCACTAGTTAGTTTTAGTCTATTATAAAATTTATTTAACTTTATACATTTATTTAAACTAGAAGGATAGATATCTATTTTCTCTGGTATCGTTATGTTTATAAGTAAATATAGATATTCTTCTTCTTTATAATAATAACGTTGTTGATATAGTTTAAAGTTACTTAACATATCAGTATCTTCATAATTAGTCTTGAAAAAATTAATAAAATCAAAGGGAGGTCTTGCTAGATGAGCCTTTTCTAAGCTTATAAAATAATCTTTATCTGCAGAAATAAAATGACTTAATTCACATTTTCCATGAGCATAAACATATCTTTCTGTTTTTTTGTCTTTCATTACTTTATACCATTTTTCTACTAAATATTTAGAATAATTTAAGGCCTCGTAAATAATAGATACGTTTCTAATAAAAAGATATTCTGAAGGTGCCATATATACTTTTTGTTCAATTATGTCTTGGAGAGTTTGGTAGTATTCTCCTAGATAAGATATCTCTTTATTATAAGAATCATATTCTTCTTTTAATTTATCTTTATCTATTTCTTTATAGATAGTAGTTTTAGTTTGTAAATCACATAAAGAGTAAATTAAATGTTTTGCTAATTCATCATTATCTAAATTCTTTTTATGCAAATAAGGAAAATATAACTCTTTAGAAGTTATTTTAATAGGCTTTAAATAATTAATAACATTATGATCATCTAGATATTTATATATTTCTTTTATATTATATTTCTTTTTTCTTTTTATTAAGATTTTTTCATCTTTTTTATTTATTACTTTAACATTTTTCAAATATGTATATTTATTGATCATTATTTATAGCATTAGGAATTATTAATTTAGTACCTACTTTTAAATCGTCTAAATTATTATACTCTGCAAGTATTTCTCTATTTGTTTTATATTTTGCTATTATCTCTTCTAGGTTATCTTCTTCTCTTAATATATAAACTGAATATGTAGAATATGTTTCAGGAGTATTAGAAAAGACTGAAAAGATTGAATCCATTACTTGGTTACTTTCCTGTTGTTCTTCTTTAGATGAGGTTACTTCTTCTACACTTAATAGTTCTTTTTCTAAACTAGTAATGTCTTCTTCAGTAGTTAATATCTCTATTTCTTTATTACCTTCTCTTGAGTCTATAACTT
>CAZJKS010000066.1:3001-6535 GCA_964546695.1 uncultured Muribaculaceae bacterium
GAGTCTATAACTTCTTCTATTTCTTTATTATCTTCTTTTGAGTCTATAACTTCTTCTATTTCTATTTTCTCTAATCCTTCTATTATAAGTTCTACTTTTATTCCTAAGGCATCTTCATTAATGATATTATAAGTAAAGTTATTTATATCTACTTTTCTTTTATCTTCAAATAATTTAGTTGTAAGCATTATCTCTACAGGTATTTTATAGTTAAAATTCTCTTCTAAGGTACTAGCTTCTGTCATTTTATAACTACCAGATATTATTAAATTACCTTCTATTTCACTATCATTAATAAATGATAAATCAGGTTCTAAGGAAATACTTGTAATCTCCCCTACCATAGTTTTAAAAGCTATTTCTTTTTCTAAAGTTATTATTTGTTTCATAATTATCTCCTTTCCTAGTTTAATATATGAAAATTAAAAAATATTATTACTTTACAAAAAGCAATAATATTAGTTAAGAACTTTTTCTTTATTAAATAATCTTTTATAAAGTTCTTTATAATTAGATATATATATAAACTCTATTTTTTCTCTTATTTCTTTAGGTATATCTTTAATATCTCTTTTATTTTTTAAAGGTAAATAAATAGTCTTTATTCCTTCTCGGTATGCTCCTAATACTTTTTCTTTAACTCCCCCTATTTCTAAGATATCTCCTGCTAAAGTTATTTCTCCTGTCATAGCAATATGGGTAGATATTTTTATATTAGTAAAATCACTAATTAAAGCAGTAGTAAGAGCAATACCAGCACTAGGTCCTTCTTTTGGAGTCGCTCCTTCGGGAACGTGAATATGAATATCATCTTCAAAGATACTTTTTGGTAAATTAAATTTTTTAGCATTAGCTTTTATATAACTAAGAGCAATCTTAGCAGATTCTTGCATAACATCTCCTAAAGATCCTGTTAAGACTAAATTGGAAGTTCCTTTATAATGATTTACTTCTATTGGTAATATATCTCCTCCATATTGGGTATAGGCAAGGCCATTGACAACACCTTTTAATTTAGTTTCTTTATTTTCTCTATTAGTGTATATTTTTTTGTCTAAGTATTTTTCTAAATCATTACTAGTTATAGAATAGAAAACAGTCTTTTTTTCAGTTAATACTTTTTTTACTATTTTTCTAAGTATTTGAGAAATTAGTCTTTCAAGATTTCTAACACCTGCTTCTTTAGTATAATAGTTAATTATATCTAAAATAGCTTCATCAGTAAAATTAACTTGAAGAGAAGTTAGACCATGTTCATCTAAAGCTTTAGGAATTAAATAATTTTTAGCAATAGATAATTTTTCATATTCTGTATATGAATCTAAATAAATTATTTCTAATCTATCTCTTAGTTCAGCTGGTATTTGTTCTTCATAATTTGCAGTAGCGATGAATAAAACACTAGATAAATCATATTCTTCTTCTAGATAGTGATCATAAAAGGTCGTATTTTGTTCTTTGTCTAATACTTCTAATAGACTACTAGCAGGATCCCCGTGATAGCTTTTAGTCATTTTATCTATTTCATCTATAATAAAGACAGGATTAGAACTACCACATTTTTTGATTCCACTTATTATTCTTCCTGGTAAGGCTCCTACATAGGTTCTACGATGTCCCACTATTTCTGATTCGTCATTAACACCACCAACAGAAACACTGACAAGGCGTCTTTTAAGTGCTTTAGCAATAGCTTTAGCAAGTGATGTTTTACCTACTCCTGGGGGTCCTATTAGACATAGAATAGGACTCTTTTCATTAGGGGCATTTTGTTTAACTGCAATATATTCAACAATACGAGATTTAACTTTACTTAAACCATAATGACTATTATTTAAGACATCTTCTATTTCTTTAATATCTTTTTCATCACGAGTTTTATAGTCCCATGGTAAGCTTAACATTAAATCGAGATATTCTCTTAAAATAGAGGCCTCAGGGACATTTTCATTTATTAAACTGAAATGCTCTATTTCTTCTTTAATTTTTGCTTTTACTTTATTAGAACATTTTAGTTTTTTTAATTTCTTATTGAATTTATCAACAATAATACTTTTACTACTAACACTACCAAGTTCAGTAGATATTACTTTAAGTTTTTCTTGTAAGTAATATTTTCTTTGATCATCATCTATCTTCTTATGAACTTTTGTTTCTATTTCTTTTTCTAATTTAGCTAAGTTAATTTCTTCTTTTAGTTGGCTAACTAAATTCATCGCTCTTTTGCTAGGGTTTAATTCATATAAATAGTTTTTTTTAACTTCTGGTGATAAATTTAAAAACGATACTATGAAATCTGTTAGTTTATCTAAACTTTTAATAGATGATATTTCTCCTAACATAGCATTACTTACACTAGATATTTCTCTTACGTATTTTTCATAGTTGCGATATAACATATTTAGATACTTTTCTTCTTCTAAAACATTATCTTTAGTAATATTTACTTCTTTATAATTAGCATAGTATATGCCATTTTCTTCTTCATAAGACGTTATCTCTATTCTTTTTAAACCTATGAAAATATAACGCATCTTTGAATTTGGAATATTTAATTTTAAAGTTAAAGTTGCTAAAAGACCTATTTTTGGAAATTCACATAAATCATCTGTACTAATATTATCAATGGAATGGATAATAATCAGTTCTTTACTATCTGTTATATCAATTTTATTGATTATATCTTGTTCATAAAAATCTACAGTTTCACTACGATATTCCATACCTGGAAAAATAATTGCATTGTTAATGATTAAAATAGGTAATTTCGCCATTTATATTCCTCCTAAAAAGAACTAATATTTATTATAACGAAATTTAGAAATTTGACAATAGAAAAAGAGTATTTTTATTACTCTTTCTGTTTGTATTATTGAACTACTCCTGATAATGTACAAGATCCAGCACTTTGAATTGTTGTAGTACTAGTTGCTTCGTATAAAGTTATTGTACTACCAGCAGACATTGATGAAATACTTTGAATAGTATAGTCGCTTGTAGCATTTTGTTCACTAACTAAATCTCCATCAAGACCATTTTCTTCAATTACTGAAAAGCCATTATTAGCTTCATCTACCATTTGGATATAATATTGATAAGTATCAGCACCACTTGTAGCATTGTTATATACAATTACAAAACTATAACTAGAATCGTAATCAGAATTGAATGGACTTTCATGTGAACCACTTTCAAGTGCTACAGTTTCAGTAGAAATTGCTAAACATTCTCCATAACTTGGCATTACATCACTAGAGTAATCTCCATTTACAAAGCTAAGTCTAACAGCGTTAGAATATTGTAAAGCTGTTGTTACAAAAGTATCACGTCTTGCACCTCTAATATATCCAGACATTGCTGTAATTGCAAGTGTCATTAATATTGCCAAAATAATTATAACAGCAAGCAACTCGATTAGTGTAAATCCTTTCTTGTTCATTTTTCTTTTCATTTTCATATACATAACCTCCATATCTTACTTTTAAATCATAACAGAAAAAAATTTAGCTGTCAATAATATTTGTAACTGTATAT
>CAZJKS010000067.1:0-3286 GCA_964546695.1 uncultured Muribaculaceae bacterium
GAAAAAAGAAAAAAACACAATAATTATAGATATTTCTAAAAAGATATAGTATAATTGTTAATAGGTGATAAGGATGAATTATCCTATTGGGATAAAAAAAAGTCATGAACAGATAGTTAATTACTCACATCGAGGTATGACTCTTGAAGAAGATATAAATGAGACTAATAACTATTATAGGGATAAAGATATTGCATACATATATAAAAAACCAACGCCTATAAAAGTTACTAAAGTTGATTTTAGAAAAGATAGGACTTCTACTATTAAAGAAGCTTTCTATATGGAGCCATCTACTACTGATTATAATGGTATCTATAAAGGTTATTATATTGACTTTGAAGCTAAAGAGACAAAAAATAAGACTTCATTCCCACTAGCAAATATTCATAAACACCAATTAAAACACCTAAAAAATATTATAAGACATGGGGGAATCGGCTTTATAATTGTACGTTTTAGTGTACTTAATAAAACATATCTATTAAAAGCAGAGGACCTTTTTTCTTTTAGCGAAGAGAATAAGAGAAAATCTATTCCTTTAAGTTTTTTCGAAAAGAAAGGATACCAATTAAAAGAAAGATATCGTCCTAGACTTGACTATTTAAAAATAGTAGATGAATTTTTGGAGGTAAAAAATGGCTAAAGCAAAAAATAATAAAGTTAAAAAAACTAAACGACCTAGAACTAAACAGGAAAAGAAGGTGTTCTTATTCCTTGCAAGTATGTTTGTAATTTTAATGATTGTAGGATATTTTGTCTTAGGTTTAGCATTTACTCTAATTATGGGAGTTGGTATTCTCATAATAGCTTTTGTTGCTAAATTTATAGATAGTGTTAAGAATAAACCGAAACAAAAGAAAATAGTTAATATTGTTCTGATTATTATCTTATCACTTGGTATTCTCATAATGTTAGCAGGTATTGTCTTTATGATATATATTGCAATTACTGCTAATCCTAAATATGATACTGATAAATTAGATAGTAATGAACCTACTGTTTTATATGATGCTAATGGTGAAGAATTTGCTAAATTAGGTAGTGAAATGCGTGATAAAGTAACATATGATGAGTTACCTGAGGTTTTAGTAGATGCTATTGTGGCTACAGAAGATTCAAGATTTTTCCAACATAATGGATTTGATGCTCCAAGATTTTTAAGTGCTTCTGTTGGACAATTATTTGGAAATTCTGATGCTGGTGGTGCTTCTACTTTAACAATGCAAGTTGTAAAAAACAGTTTAACATCTAGTGTTTCAACTGGACTTGATGGTGTTATTAGAAAGTTTCAAGATATATATTTGTCTGTCTTTAAGTTAGAACAAGATTACACTAAAGAAGAGATTATAGAATTCTATGTTAATAATCATAATTTAGGTGGTAATGTTTATGGTGTTAGTCAAGCAGCTCAAGTTTACTTTAATAAAGATGTACAAGATTTAAACTTGGCTGAAGCTGCTATTATAGCTGGAATGTTCCAGGCACCTAATTCTTATAGGCCTACTGAAGAAGAAAATTTAGAGGCTGCTACGGAAAGACGTGATACTGTTCTTTATTTAATGGAACGTCATGGTTATATTACAGAGGAAGAAAGAGAAATAGCTAGTTCAATTAGTATTGAGAGTCTCATTGATTATAATTCAGAAGCTGATACATCTGGAAATAGTGAATATCAAGGTTATATAGATACAGTTGTAGCAGAAGTTGAGGAGAAAGTTGGATATAATCCATATACTACTCCTATGGAAATATATACTAACTTAGATTTAGAAAAACAAGATGGTCTTAATAGAGTTATGAATGGAGAAAGCTATACTTGGGTTGATGATGTAATTCAAAGTGGTGTGGCTGTAATTGATAGTGAAACTGGTAAAATATTAGCAATTGGAGCTGGTAGAAATAAAGAAGGTGTTAGTACTTATAACTATGCTACTGATATAGTAAGGCAGCCTGGATCTACTGCTAAACCGTTATTTGATTATGGACCATTAATCGAATATAATGATGCTTCTACTTTCGGATATAATGATGGTAATGATAATTATACTATGTTCTTAGATGAAGAGTATTCGTATAGTAGTGGTCAAGAAATAAATAACTGGGATGGTACTTTTATGGGCTATATGACAACAAGAAGTGCATTATCCTTATCTAGAAATGTTCCAGCTTTAAAAGCTTTTCAACAAGTTGATAATTCTAGTATTATTGAATTTGTAGAAAAATTAGGAATAGAACCTGAAATTGAAAATGGTACAATTCATGAAGCTCATGCTCTTGGGGCATTTGATGGAGTTAATCCTTTACAAATGGCTGCGGCTTATGCAGCGTTCTCAAATGGTGGATATTATAATGAACCTTATTCTGTTAGTAAAATAGTATTTACTAACTCTGAAGAAGTATATACACATGAGAGTGAAAAAGTTAAAGCAATGGAAGATTCAACTGCTTATATGATTACTAGTATGCTTGATGATACGAGTATAACTGGTGGTGGCGAAATGGAAAACGTTGCTATGAAAACTGGAACTACTAACTTTGATGAAGATTATAGAGAAGCTTTAGGAATGGATGATGATGCAATTAGAGATTCTTGGGTTGTAGGTTATACTACTAAAACTGTAATAGCTATGTGGTATGGTTATAAGGAGACAACGGCTGAATCTGTTGCTGAGGGTTATTATTGTCATAATGTTTCTGGTACAGTCCAGCGTGATAAATTGTTTACAGCTTTAGCTGAAGAAATATTTGAAGAAGATAAAGAAGAATTCGAAATGCCTGATAGTGTTTCTAAAGTTGCTTTGGTAGCTGATAGTACTACTGCTGTTGTTGCTCCTGATGGATATACTGGTAGTGTTACTTATGAATATTTTAAGGCAGATCATGAACCAACGAGTACGGCTAGTGAGACTAGTACCACGCTTGATACTCCAACTGGTTTAACTGCGACATATTCTAACGGTAATGTTTATCTTTCTTGGAATGCAGTTAGTCCTAGTACAACAGATTCTGCATATGGGGATTTTGGATATAATGTTTATTTTAATAATACTTTATTAGGATTTACTACTAGTACTAGTTATACTATTAATAATCCGAGTGAACCTTATGGTACCTATAAAGTTATCGCTACATTCCAAAAATATGATGGTCTCAATAGTAGTGCGGCAACGTATACACTCGAAAAACAAAGTGTCGACCTGAAGATTTCGGCTAGTGCAATTAATGTAGAATCATTTAATATAAGTGATATTACTAATTACATTACAGTTTATAATGGCTCGAC
>CAZJKS010000067.1:3386-6429 GCA_964546695.1 uncultured Muribaculaceae bacterium
GTCTTTTTCTAACCTTCTATATCCATTCCATATTCTTTAAAATATCTTGAAGTGCTTTTTTAACTTGGGCATCTGTAATAGTTTCTTTGACATAATTACTTATAACTTTATTATGTTAGATAGTAAGACATAATAAAAACCTATAAAATAGATTTTTTAAGTCCACTTTATAGGTTAATTTTATATTTATCTTTTCTACTTTTGGCTCAACTTATCGTTACATATCTCTTTAATTTTACAATTGTTACAATTAGGATTAATGGCTTTACAATGATATCTTCCAAATAAAACAAGTTGAAGATGTCTTTTAGCCCACTCTTCACGTTTTAACTTTCTTTTTAGTTTCTCTTCTACTCTTCTTACATCATCATCTTTTTTAGCAAGACTGAGTCTTTTTGATACTCTTTCAACATGAGTATCTACTGCTATAGTTGGGATATTATAAAATTCTCCTAAAAAAACATTAACAGTTTTTCTGCCAACACCTGGCATAGCTTCTAATTCTTTTCTTTTAATAGGTACTTTACTATCATACTTATAATAAAGAATACTAGCTATTTCTTTAACATATATGGCTTTTTTTCTAAAGGATCCTAATGGTCTTAAAATATTTTCTATATCCTTTATATTGGCATTACTTAATTTTTCTAAATTCTTATATTTATTAAATAATATAGAAGTAACACTATTAACTCTTTTATCAGTAGTTTGAGCACTTAATACAATTGCTATTAATAATTGATAGTCATTTTTATAGTTTAATTCACATTTAGGATTTGGAAATAATTCATCTAAATAATTTTCTATTTCTACTACTCTATTCATCTTCATCATCAAACCAATCATAGTCAAAAACCTCTACAGGTTCTTTGCTTTTTTTATTCTCTTCACTAAGAAAATGTTTAACATCTTCACTGTTTTTAATTCCTTTTTTGTCCCAAGTATATAGAATTTTATCTATATATCTAATGCTAGAGACTCCATTAAGAACTGCTTCTTTAACTGCTTCAATAATAACTCCATTATCAAAAGTAGAAGCCCATGCTTTGATAAATTCTATTTCGCTAGAATTAAGGGTTCTGCCAAATTCTTTTTCTATTGTAGAAAATATACTAGTATCGAGTGCTTTTTCATTATCTTCAGTTACTTCATCGCAAATGATAGAAGCCATTTTCTCATAAAATAGACTTATATCTACTCTTTCTTCACCTATTCCTTTTTCATTTTTAAAAGTATCTATTAAAAGAAGCTTTTTATCAGTAAGGTTTGATATTAATACTAAAATATCTTTAATAGCTAAGCCTAACTCTTCACTAAAACTTTTAGGATTAAATGGAAAAATATTACCTTTATCCTTTAAATACATTAAGAAAAGAAATTCTTCTAAACTTATATTTAATTTTTTATATTCTTTAAAGAAAAGAAGAGGTACTACTATATTTTTACTTTCTAAAAGATTAACTAGATGTTTTTGTTTCATTAGTTTTATCTTCCTCCTTTGTTAAATTAATATTAGTATTATATATCTTTTTAGCATATTTTAAAAGCTCATCTTTATTATTATTAATTTCTATATTTAAAATAGCTGTTTCGATTTCTTTCCATAATGTACTAATAATAGGTCCATCTTTTATATTTAGATAGTTAACTAAGTCATAACTATCAATTACAATATCACTTCTTTTATAAATAGGCATAGCTTTATAATTATCCATGATTTCTTTTTTGTCAATACCAAGTATTTCTCCTGCTACTGTACATGGATATAAGTCATAGTAATAAAGTGAAGTAAAAGCTAGAGGATTATTTTTTATAGATGCTCTTATATCTTTCATTAACTTTAATTCATTTCTTGTAAATGGATATATGTTATCTACTTCTAATATAGTCCATATCCCTATTACTTGACTACAGGGTTTTATTTTAGAAATGTTTTTTAAATTTAAAACTGCAGTAAGATCTAATTCTTTTAATAGAGAAATTCCCTTTTGTATGTTAGAACTACTAAATATCTTGTCTAATTCGTTTTTCTTTCTATTGATAGATAAATCTTTAAGTAAATACTTTGTCTGTTTAATAGCATCTTTTACATCGTTAGAGAGATTAAAATCAAGAGTAGTTGCAAATCTAATTGCTCTTAGTATTCTAAGAGAGTCTATTTTAAATGATTCTAAAGGATTAATAACAGTTTTTATAACTTTATTATCTATATCACTTCTACAATTTAGTAAATCTATAATATTAGAATATTTATCCATACATATAGTATTAACAGTAAAATCTCTTCTTTTTAAATCTTTTTTTAAGTCATTAACATATTTAATTTCTAATGGATGTCTATTATCAGCATAGTTGCTATCACTTCTATAAGTAGTTATTTCAAATCTAATATTATTCATATATATAGTAATACTTCCATACATTTCATTATCTATGTTAGCTGTTTTAAATATTTTAATTAAATCTTTAGGTTTAGCATTAGTGGTAATATCTATATCATTAGATTTAATACCCATTATATAGTCTCTAACAAAACCTCCTACAATATATGCTTCAAAAGAGTTATTTTCTATTATATTTAGTACGTTTAAAGCTGTTTCTAACATTATTTAATCACAACCTTTTCATATATATTGTACCATTAAAAAAACAAGAAAAAAAGCCAACTCTGGCTTTATTTTAGTTTACTGCATCTTTAAGGGCAGAACCTGCTTTAAATGAAACTGTATTTCTTGCTGGGATATGAACTATCTCTCCAGTTCTAGGATTACGTCCATCACGTGCTGCTCTTTCTGAAACACTGAATGTACCAAATCCAACTAGAGGAATTTTGTCTCCTTTTGCTAATGTTTCAGCAACTGTTTCACAAAAAGCATCAATTGCACGAGTTGCATCAGCTTTAGTTAATCCTGCTTTTTCAGCAACAGCTTCTACTAATTCTACTTTTTTCATTTATAAAACCTCCTATAAATTAAGCATTTATCTTGCTTACATATTAAGGATAGCATGAATGCCTTTTTTTATCAATGTTTTTTACTATTTT
>CAZJKS010000068.1:0-6413 GCA_964546695.1 uncultured Muribaculaceae bacterium
GCATGAAGAAGTTTTTGAGTTGCGCAGCAGGGGCGCTCATTTTGGCTCTTTGCCTGCTGCTTGTGGCGGTGGTAATCAGCGTGCTTGTCGGAGCCGTGAGCTTCGGCTGGAACGCTGGGGTGCAGCTTGTGGGGGCGTGATAGGGATGCCTACTAACGAAGAACGCCGTGAGGCAGCTAGAAGACTTCGCAATTTTGAGTTTGAGGCGCTGGAAGTCTTAGATACCTTAGATACTGATAGTAACGCTGTCTTCATACTATACACGCTTGCGCTTATTGTTTGCGGCGACGTGGAAGTGACTGGCTACGAGTTGGCCAATCGCCTGGCAAACCTCATAGAGCCGGAGCCGGAGCGCGTTTGTCGAGATTTTGGGGGCGAGGAAGGTACGAACGGCGAGCAGCACGAATTTGCTTGCAGCGCGTGTGGGTATATGGGGAGTATTTTACAGCCGAATTATTGTCCGTATTGCGGTGCGAAGGTGGCGAATGATGAGGGTTTTTAGCGATGAGGCAATACGGCAAACAGAAATACGGTTAGCTAAGGAGACGGGCAGGAAATGTAAGATCACTTGTAGTAAAGAAGAACTAGTTGAAGAAGACGGAAGTATGAATGTCAGCGTCTCCTTTAAGGTTCACTATTTGCCTTTGAGGGCTTTTGAAGAACAAGCAGTAGAGCTTCCATACAAAGGGGCTACCTACGAATTTAACGGGAGGTGGTACCGATGAATCTCTCACGTGAGCAGAAAGCAGCACAGCGAAAGCTCCAAGGCTTCCAACTTATCTCTGACCGTATGAAGGCTGCCGTGGACAGGCTCGTAAGGGCCGACGCACTTCGCACGTTGCTTTCTTCTACGATAAGTACGTTTTCGATTCATGGCGAGGGACGCGACAAGATGCTTCGAGCCATTGTTTACCTTGATGAAGAGGTCGAACGCATTCTGCCGCTCTATGAGCGATTTGCCGATGATCTCGAAAAGGTAGAGGCTTTGGTGACTGAGGTACAAAAGACAGACCCGCACGCTGGACGCACTATACGGATGATCTACCTAAAAGGAATGACCCCGAGAGAGGTCGCCCTTGAGGAGGGTTGCTCTAAAAGTATCGTTTACCTAAGGCTGAAACGTGGCCTGGATATTGCCTATGACCTTCTGAGGAGAGAAGATGAAGTTTGAGACCCACAACCTGCTGAAAGAGTGCCCACATGATTTCTCGGATAGAGTCCAAAAATTACCGATTAGCGACCAAACAACACACCCAAACACACCTAAGAAGCTGATATAGTGTATCCAGCGAAGCCGTCCGAAAGGGCGGCTTTTCTACTTCCTGGTGTTGGGTGGGCGGTTCCGTTACTCGCTGTCCACCCGATTCCCAGGGGGGCTTTATAAGGGGGGCATTCTTTAGCTTGGGGGGGCTATCAATAGACCCCCCCAAGGGGCTGTGTGATCCATATTGAAAGCGTTCGGTGCCCCCTCTGAAGGATAGACCCCATTAGGACTACATAGGGGACTAAAGCTAGAGGGGGCTTCAAGAGACCCCTGGGGGCTTAAGGTCAGGGGGGCTATATGGCAAGCGACCCACGGAGCAAGAACGGGGCACGAAGGCGAGCCATCAGAGCACGCTGGAAAGCGATCGGTGCGCCCTGTGCTTTATGCGGCAAAGCTATCGACTACTCACTACCAGCAGGACATCCCATGAGCTTCGAGGTTGATGAGATCGTTCCTGTGTCGAGATATCGCGAAGGTGGATACGCAACGCCTGAGCAATGCGCGCTCGACTTCAGCAACACGCAGCCAACGCATCGTGTGTGCAATCAGCGCAAAGGCAACGGTCGCGCGCGTCCGAAGCCGCCGACGAAATCCGGCTTGCCTGTGAGTAGGGAGTGGTGAAAAAACGAGGCCACGAGAGCCGTTCTAAGGTGCCGTTTTATTTTCTTGGGGTTCAGAGTCCAGAAAACGCAAACCCTACCCCCTAGCCCCCCCCTCAGGGGGTCGGGGCTAGCCCGCGGGCATACAGCCAAAACAGAGAGACCCCATTTCCACAAGGAGGTAATCGCATGGCATTTTCCGATTCAGTGCGCTCTAACGACCGCAGAGCCGCGCTTGTGGCATTGCGCGACAAGCTTGCTATCACCATAGAGAACACCGAGAGCGGACGCGACATAGCGGCTCTCTCAAAGCGCCTCATGGAGGTTATGGCAGAGATAGACACGCTCCCAGACTCCCAAGCTGAAGACGATCCAATTGAAGCAGCTAGAAAGAGTCGGTCGCGGTGAAGTGCGGTCGGCAAGAGCCAACCTTTGAGCGCGTAGGGGTTTACGATCATAGCAATGGTGCCGATGCTATAAAGCTCTTTGAGCGATACGGTGTGCGCTTCATCCCTGCACAAAAATATGAGATGGAGCTATATCTCGCCAAAAACGAAATAGGCGAAAGCGAAGCTATGACGATCGGCATGAGCCGACCCAGGCAAAACGGCAAGAGCTTCGCAGCCCGCTACTATGCGCTTTGGTGTGCGTTCGTTGAGGGCAAAAGCGTCCTTTACTCAGCGCACAATGGCTCAACCACGCGCAAGATGTTCAAATTCATGTGTGACTTTCTCGAAGCGCATGAGGATTTTCGCCGCAAGCTTAAACCCGGCGGTCAAGGAATCTACAGGGCGCAGGGAAACGAGGGCATATACCTTGCGGACGGCACCATCATCGAGTTCTCAACGCGAACCAATAGCGGGGCGCGCGGCGGCACCTACGACGTGATCGTGGTCGATGAAGCCCAAGAGCTAACAGACGAACAATCCGATGCCCTGATGCCAACAACCATTGCATCAGATACTGGTGACCCACAAACGATATATATCGGCACGCCGCCCAATCCGAAGTGTCCTGGCACCGTCTTCCGTGATTTGCACGACAAGGCACACACGGATGAACTAGGCGATGCTTGGTGGATGGAGTGGGCGGCTGATGAAATAGGAGACCCACAAGACACTGAGCGTTGGTATGAGTGCAACCCGATGATGGGGTATCGCATCAAAGAACGCTCGATGAAAAACGCTGCTGACACAACACCGCCGGACAGCTTTGCTCGCGAATACTTGGGCTGGTGGTCAGATATAGGCCTTGCCCATGATTGCCCGATCAACGCAGAAGCATGGAATCAGTGCAAAACCGATAACCCTCCCGCCGATGGTGCCATGACTGTCGGCGTGAAGTTTTCGCCCGATGGCGCTCGTGTTGCTCTTGCGGTGTGCTTAAAACCCGAGGATGGCTTGCCTTACGTGGAGGTCGTAGAAGCTCTTTCAACCTCACGAGGTACCCAGTGGGTGGCCTCGTGGCTGCTTGAGCGCAAAGAGAAGATCGCATCTGTGTGTATTGACGGCAAGCGCGGCGAAGCGACCGTGCAGCGCCTCATTGATGAGCACTGGCCAAAGGCAGGTTTACACGTGCCAGGATCGGCGGATGTCGCCAAGGCCTGCGCGATGTTTGTTGACGCAATAGACGCTCACGATATCGAGCACTTTGGACAGCCTGACCTTGATACAGCGGCCACGTGTCCGCGCCGCCGTATTGGCACGGATGGCTTCGGCTTCGATAGTACCGATGCGGCCGATGCCACCTTGATCGAGGCGTGCGCACTTGCATACCGCGAGGCGATGACTACCAAGAGAAAACCAGGCCGAAAACTTAGGGTTTCATACTAGAAAGGATAAGCCGTGGACTTTCCAGGAATCGAGAGGGCAAAAGGCCTCTCTCAGGAAGACGCGCAGACGCTCGACGAGCTGCTTGACGTGAGCCAAGCCGTAGAGTCGCGCGGGCGGATGCTTGATCGCTACTACGAAGGCGAGAGTAAGCCCGACTCGATCGGGGTTGACAACATCCCCGACACTGTAGGGCCAGACGTTCGTTGCGATTGGGCGCGAAAGGCGGTCACCTCCGTTTCTGAGCGCGTCCGCATGGATGGCTTTGTGTTTGAGGGCGACTACCGCGACGAAGGGCTAGAGCGCATCTCGCGCTTCTGTGCGATTGATGATGCTTTTAACCGCCACGTGGCCTCTGAGCTTACCCATGGCTGTATGTTTGCAACGGTTCAGCGCGATGGTGATCGCACCACGATAAGGATGCATAGCGCACGCACCTCAGCGGCCATATGGGATGCCGCCGCGGGGCGCATCGGTGCTGGGTTTGTTCTGGCCGACTCAAAGCGTTTTCCATGGACAACAAGACCAGAACCCGCGCAGGTAAACATGCACCTTCCCGGGCGCGTGGTGATCTTTCATAGAACTGGATCCGCCTCATGGGAGGCGGAGACCATGGAGACCCCGCTTGATCGCCCCATGATGGAGGCGTTTTGCTTTCGAGCTACGGGCACAAAGCCGCTCGGAGAGTCGCGCATAACGCCCACGGTGCGGTATTTGGTGGATGAAGTGGAGCGCACGCTGCGCTATATGGCGGTATCGAGCGCCTTCTATGCCACGCCGCAAAGGTACCTTCTGGGGCTGTCTGATGAGCAATTCGACGCGATGGTGGGTGATAAGTGGAAGCAGATCGTCGGCTCAATGCTGCTTACGACAGTGGACGAGAACGGCAACAGCCCGCAGGCGGGGCAATTCAGCTCAAACAGCCCGCAGCCTTACATTGACGCAATACAAACCTACGCGAAGCTCTTTGCGGGTGCTACAGGGGTGCCGCTCAACTCGCTTGGCATCGTGCAAGACAACCCCTCAAGTGCTGAGGCGATGGACGCAGCCCGCGAGGATATCTGCATAGCCGCGGAGGATTGCATCGAGGCGAATCGTGTCTCCATGCGAAACGTCGCACTCATGGCGATGGCAGTTGAATCAGATACCACCCTTGACGGGCTAACCGATGAGCAAATGAGCGTCATGCCGCATTTTAAGAACCCGCGCACGCCTTCGCTTGCATCAACCGCTGATGCCATGACGAAGGTGGCGAGTGCCCTTGAAGGCTTTGCTCAAACCCGCGAGTTCTTGGCGGGTATGGGTTTTGAGACGGCTGAGATCGAAAGCATCGAGAGTCAGCTTAGGCGAGCACAGGCAAGTAGTGCTGCTGCGGCAAGTGCTCAGGCGGCGCTCATTCAGAGGCAGTCAGACAGCCAGCAGGCATCGGGGGGGGGGTCTCTGAGCAACAGAGAGCCACGCTAAACGGTGCTCAGACCCAGAGCTTAATAACGATCATGTCGCAGTTCTCCTCCGGTGCTATCACGGAAGGTCAAGCTGCAAGGCTCATATCAACGGCCATAGGCCTAACTACGAGCGAAGCGAAAGAGATTCTGGACGGCATCATGTAGTCCGAGATAGGTGGTGAGTTAATGGCGGTCAGTCAGGCGAGGCTTAATGCCTACAGATCAGATGTTGATGCTGCCGCCGAAGCCGCTGGGATATTCGTCAACGACTACATAGGCACCCTCATGGCGCTTTATCCCGATATGTCCGTAGCGGATATTCGCGACGAGGCCATAGAGGCCATCAAAGACGCGCTCAACGCCTTTGGAGATCAGGCAGCAGCGACAGCCTTGGAGCTTTTAGAGGAAATAGTCGCCTCCTACGGGATAAGCGTGACCACCTCCATCGTGGATGCCATTGATGACGAAATGATCGACGGTGGGGTGCGCTATGCGGCGCGAAAGCTTGTTGCCGGGGATGTTGCGGCTTTTACGGCGGATGTTACCGATCTATCGCGCTTTTACATCAAGCGCAGCGCATTCGAGAACATGGTTGCGAATTGCGAGAGCAACAATCTTAGATACGCTCGCGTTCCGTCTGGCTTTGAGACGTGCGAGTTTTGCATCATGCTCGCTTCTCGCGGATTTGTCTACCATACGGCGAAAACGGCGGGTGCGGGGCATGCTTACCATCGCGGCTGTGATTGCGTTGTGACTCCTGGCGTTGATGGCATCCCCGCATCTGAGCAAATAGAGGGTTATGACCCGGATGCCTATTACTCAATATGGCGAAAAGCTGAGGTGATGAAGGCGGCCGGAGTGTCCGTCGCGCAGCGTAAGGCAGTGCTGGCTACGATGCACTCGAAGCTCATATCAACCTCAACGATAAGCTCGATTGAGCTTTCAGAGCTGTATCAGGCAGGAATGAAGTCGGCATGGTCAGACTTCAAGAGCGCAGGGAAAACGAAAGAGGCATATCAGGCCACTGTCGAGGCGTACTTAAAGAATATCGGCGATGCCGCAGGCGGAAGTTTTTCCGCCGAGTTTATGGCACAACCGAATGGTGAGGAGATATGGGCGGCCGTCCAGCTGTCCGGGACGTACGGCAGCCTTAGATTCAGGTATGCCGAGTACAGCTCGAAAAATCCGGATTTCTTGCTTGATGGTGAGCTGGCTGAGCTAAAAACGCCGAAATCTCAGCGGAAGGTGACGAACAGGTTGAAGGACATAAGCGCCA